>JANOXY010000234.1:0-2218 GCA_031418675.1 Pseudomonadota bacterium | reverse complement strand
GAATGCGGTGATGGGGGTGAGATTTATTCATGGACACAAGTATAGCGACTTCGTCCTGACTGCCGAACCAGCGAAGCGAACGACTAAAAACAGTGCACCCAGCGCACACAACGCCGCCCACAGATAATCAAGCTTGAGTGGTTCCTTGGATGCGAGCGCGAATGCTCGCGCGAGGTGGCGCCATTCAACCCACCCGGCGCTTCAGCCAGCGTAACAAAGGGCCGAGCACCGGCAGTTGCTCATAGACCTCACCGGCCGCATCCCAATAATCACGATGCACAACGACACGGCCGTCGGCGCCGAAGCAAACATGGGAGGCACCATGAATGTGCCGTTCGCGCTGTGGTTGCCAGCCGCGCAGGCGGTAGTGAAAGTCCCACACCAGCACCGCAGCGTCGTTTTGCGACACAACGTCCAGCACCACAAAACGTGGCGACAACAAGCGCTCGAACATGCGCGTGAGCAGGGCTTCGAGCTGATCCGCACCATGCAGCGCGTTAAATGGATCGCGGAATTCCACCGCCTCGCTGTACACCGTGCGCAGCGAGGCGAGGTTCGATGGGCTCAAGGTTTCCCAGAAAGCACAGACCTGCGCCACACGCGGATCCTGTTCTGTCAGCGGGTCAGCCATCGCACCAGGGGGAGATAAATTGCGTTCGGCAGTAGCGCCAGACATTTCATGACGAGGGTGAAACGGCGCGGGAAATGGATCTCAAAGCGGCCGCGGGCGAGGCCGGTGATGATAGCAAGCGCGGCGTCCTGTGCATCGATCAGGGCAGGCATGGGAAACGGATTGGTGGCGGTCAAGGGCGTGCGCACAAAACCTGGATTGATCAGATAAACGTCGACACCGCGACCGTGCAGTTCCAGATATAAAGCCTCGGCCAGATTATTCAGCGCCGCCTTGCTCGGGCCATAAGCGAGGCTGCGTGGCAGGCCTCGATAGCCCGCGACGCTGGACACCAGGGCCAAACCGCCGCGACCGGCGGCCAGCAGACGAGGCAACACCACCGCGAGGGTGTTGTACACGCCGCCCAGATTGGTATCGACGATGTGTTGCGCACGTTCGAGTTCAAATTCCGTGACGCTCTGGGGCACATAGTCGCCGGCCAGCATCACCACCAGATCGTAAGCGCCCCAGCGCGCCACCAGCGCCTGCTCGGCGCGTGCCACGCTGGGCGCGTCGGTGACATCCAGCGGCAGGGCGCAGGCCCGCGCCGGGCCCAAGGCCGCCACCTGTTGTTCCAGTGCCTGGACACGTCGGGCTGACAGCGCGACCCGCGCACCGCGCGCGTGCAACTGCTGCGCAAGCGCGGCGCCGATGCCGCTTGAAGCGCCGATCAGCCACACCCGTTGTGTCGACCAGTCAACGATGGGGTGATTGAGGCTCATGACGCGGTGAGCAGGCTGACCGGTGGTAGCGACGAGCGCGCTCGCAACAAGGCGAGGCAGGCGCCGGCCTTGAGCAGACAGGGCAACAAACCATAGGTAAGCGTCAGCGCCAGCAGGGCAGGCTTAGTGGCGGTGCTGGTGGCGGTATAACCAAACACCGCCAACAAGGGCAGAGCGACACCCGCGGCCAGCGCCAGATTGAGTTTGGTGATCAAGGCCCACAAGCCGAAGTAAGCGCCACCCGGGTAACCACGACCTGCGGCTACTTCGTGGTCAATGGTGTCAGCCAGCAGGGCCGGCGGCAGGGCCAGGTCGGCGCCCAGCGCGAGCCCTGACAAACCACAGATCAGGAAAAATGGCAGCACGTCACCGGCGCCCAGAAACACTGCCCAGATAAACGCCACCATCGCGGCCAGCATGCCTGCCAACCACGCGCGGGTCTTGCCCACACGCCGCGCCAGCCATGGCCACAAGGGCATCGCTATCACGCCGGCTGCAAAATAAACGAAGAGAAATCCGGCGCCCAGATCGTCGCGACCGAGCACATCATCAACATAAAACAACACCAGGGTTGCGGGGATGGCGTTCGCCGTGCCATTCAACATGAACGCCGCCAGCAGCCGCCGCAGTGCGGGATTGGCCAACGGTCGCGTCATGGCGCGCCACCAGGCTTCATCGCTGCGCTTGACTGCGGGTGGCGCCGCAGGCGGCGGCGCATAACGCACACTCACACCGGTGGCGATTAACAGCAGCGCAGCCACACCTAGGGCAAACGCGGCATAACCGGCCCGTGGTCCCCAGGCCGAGGCGCATAACTGCGGCAGTA
>JANOXY010000233.1:0-1894 GCA_031418675.1 Pseudomonadota bacterium | reverse complement strand
TGACCGAAGCCCGGTTCGCCGGCTTTGAACAGCTCGTTACGGCGGTCGTAGGTCAGCATCTGCGGGAACACGAAGTTACGCGCATCAACATACACACGCTTCTTGCTGTAAGGCGCACGGGAGAAGCCCGTCGGCTCGGCTTCCAGGATCACCACTTCAGGAATCAGTTCCTTTTGGATGGTGAAGAAGGTCTTGCCGTCCGGTCCGCCATGGGACTCGGGACGCCAGTTGGGCTGGTCGCCCATCCAGCCACCCTGGGAGCTGCCCAGGTAGGGCTGACGGCCGACAATCTTGTAATTGCCCCAGGTCAGGTAGGGATCGCCGGCGGCCCACGCATCCGACAGGTAGAAGTTCAGACCCGCAACGAGCGGCTCAAAACGCTGGTTGGTCGGGAACCGACGCACGCGCTTGAAGGCTGGCAGGTAGCCGAACAAATCCGGGAAGTCACGCTGGTCATAGGGCCATTCGCTGAGGAAGGCCGTGCCTTTCACGTCGTTCGGTTCAGTGAACCAGGTCGACTGGTAGCGCAGTTTGCCCGCGTGGTTGCCGGGCAGCGGCCCGCTTGAGCGGCCCGACACCTGCTGTTCGCACCAGCACAGCTGGTAGTTGTAGACGACCTGGCCTTCCGCATCGACCGCGTCAGCGATGATGGCGTAGAGCGATTCGTCGTGGCGACCCCAGCTCAGGGTCATGTTGGCGATAACCTGCACACCGTTGTCGACCTGTGGGAAGGGCAGTCCGCCAATCCACTCGGAGCCATCGTCGGTACGCACGTTGCCCACTTCGTCGAGCTTCGCCCGGCCCTGGTTCTTGAGGGTGGTCTCAAGGAACTCGTGGGGGAACATCTTGGTGACGTCGGTCGTTACGCCCGAGGGTGACATCTGGAACTTGCGGTCCATCTGCGTCACTTCAATCATCAGCGCCGGATCGACCAGATCCGCCACCAGTTCGATGTTCGATTTGTCGATCCAGTCGCCGTCTTTGACCTTGCCCTTGGTATAGGCCTCGATACTCAGCAGTTCTTCCGGATAAGCCCGTCCGATTTCGCCGGACTCGGCCATTATCGGCCACAGTGAGCCGAGTACGCCGGCCGTGCCTATGCCCTTCGCAGTCTTTTCCATGAAAACGCGGCGACTATAGTCGAACCCGTATTTCCTGATATGAGCCATGATGTTCTTCTCCCCTTGTGCAATGGTTGTCGCCACGTCTGTTCGATGGGCGAATCGTCAATGTCCACTTCTCCCGGCACGATTCAATGCTTAACAACAACCGCCCATAGAATCGAAGGACACCGCGGACGGACATTAACGCACTGGGAATCAATGTCGCAATCACTGTGTTCCTATTGGGGTCACAATGGTTCTGCATTTTTATCGATGATGTGCCGGACGCTACCTTGCGATTCAAGCGAGCGCTACAGAACCACACAAACAGGGGGATTGTTGATACTTCAAAGGACATTACCTTTTTAGGTAGGAAACAAGTTCCGCAGCAGGTGCCCCCCTCGAGACCTCGGTCTTATGGCGCAACCCGTTTACTCACAACCCGTCCTTCGAACACGGTTTCCAACACTTGGGTATCGCCGATCTGCGCGGGGGGGATCTCGAAAAGATTGCGATCCAGCACGATCATATCCGCCGCTTTTCCGACTTCGATACTGCCGCTGTCCTTTTCCAACCCCATGGCTTGCGCGCCGTTGCGCGTGAAGATCACGAGCGCATCCGCAAGACTTAAGGCCTGCTCCGCCGCGAGCGCACCGCTCACTCGCCCGTAGGGATCCTGACGCGTGACCATGGCCTCGATGCCGGGCCACGGACTCGGCGATGGCACGACCGAGGGCCAGTCTGAGCCGTAGATCATGGTCACACCGGCATCATGCATGGTCTTGATCGGC
>JANOXY010000232.1:0-7418 GCA_031418675.1 Pseudomonadota bacterium | reverse complement strand
GCCGACCACGCTAAACCTCAAGCGTGGTGGGCAGAGCCCTTTTTTTGTAGCTCACGACAACTTTCAGCTGGCCGCTTCCAGGCCCGCATAGGCCGCCACCAGCCACTTCATGCCCTCGGCTTCGAAGTTGACCTGCACCCGTGAATGCTCGCCCTGGCCTTCCATATGCAACACCACGCCCTCGCCAAACATGCGATGTCGCACGCGTTGTCCGAGACGCAAACCAAAGGCATTGGCGGTGTTCTCTGACACCATGCCCGCGCCACCGGCGAGCCCGGTACGCCCGGCGCTCACCCGGCCACCAAGGCGCACTTCTTCCATCGCTTCGCGCGGCAGTTCGCGGATGAAACGCGAGGGTTGCGGATAATAATCGGCGCCGTGCAAGCGCCGTGACTCGGCATAGGTGATGGTGAGCTTCTTCATCGCCCGGGTGATGCCGACGTAACACAGGCGGCGCTCTTCTTCGAGCTGTACCGGATCCGAGGCCGAACGCTGATGGGGAAAAAGGCCTTCTTCCACGCCCACTAAAAACACCTGCGGGAATTCCAGACCCTTGGCCGAGTGCAGGGTCATGAGCTGCACACAGTCGCTATAGGCTTCGGCCTGACCGTCCCCCGATTCCAGCGCAGCATGGGTCAGGAAGGCCGCCAGTATCGGGATCTCCTCGTCGTCGATGGCGGGTTTGAAATCACGCGCCGCGGTCACGAGTTCTTCGAGGTTTTCGATGCGGTCCAGGCCACGCTCGCCCTTTTCTTTTTTGTAGTGCTCGATGAGACCGGAATGGGCGATCACATGTTCGAGTAATTCCGGCAGTGGCAATTCGTTAACCGCCACACTCAGGCGATCGATCAAGTCCAGAAAGCGTTGCAGCGCACTGAGCGAGCGTGCCGACAACTCTCTGGTATCGGTCAGACGCCGCGTTGCGTCCCACAGGGTGATGCGTTCACGTTTGGCAACTTCACGCAATTCGTCGATAGAGCGCTGCCCGATACCCCGTGGCGGCACGTTAACGATGCGCTCAAAAGCAGCGTCGTCACTGCGTGATGTGGCGAGGCGCACATAGCCCAGGGCGTCTTTGATCTCAGCGCGTTCATAAAAGCGGAAACCACCGTAAACCCGATAGGGCAGATCCGCTTGCCGCAGGGCGTCTTCCAGGACCCGTGACTGCGCGCTGGTGCGATAAAGCATGGCGCATTCCGTCAGGCGACCACCATGGTCATGCCACACGCGGATGCGATCGACACAGAAACGCGCCTCGTCCAGATCGTTATAAGCCGCATAAAGTGTGATCGGCTCGCCCTTGGCACCTTCGGTCCACAATTCCTTGCCCAGTCGTGAAGGATTATTGGCAATGAGGGTGTTGGCGGCAGAGAGAATATTGCCCGTTGAACGATAGTTCTGCTCGAGACGCACCAGTTCGTTGTGGGGGAAATCCTTGCGAAAATGCTGCATGTTCTCGACCCGCGCGCCGCGCCAGCTGTAGATCGACTGATCGTCATCACCTACCACGAAGATATTGCCGTCCTCGCCCACCAGATTTTTCAGCCACGCGTACTGGATGGCATTGGTGTCCTGGAATTCATCCACCAGCACGTGCCAGAAACGATCGCGGTAATGGCGCAACAGACCGGGGTTGCTCATCCACAGCTCGTGGGCACGCAGCAGCATCTCGGCGAAGTCGACCAAACCCGCGCGCGCGCAGGCGTCTTCATAAGCGCGATAGATGTCGACCATGGTATGCAGCGCGCCGTCACCGTAGTCGTCGATGTGTTGTGGGCGCTGACCATCGTCCTTGCGCGCATTGATGAACCACTGCGCTTCTTTGGCCGGCCACTCGGTATCGTCCAGATTCAGGCCGCGGATGACACGCTTGACGACCCGCAACTGGTCGTCGGAATCAATGATCTGGAAATTGTCCGGCAGACCGGCGTCGCGCGCATGGGCACGCAGCACGCGATGGGCGATGTTGTGGAAGGTACCAACCCACATACCGCCGATGGGACGACCGGTGAGAACCTCGATGCGGCCACGCATCTCGGCGGCCGCTTTGTTGGTGAAGGTCACCGCGAGGATACCGAGTGGTGAGGCTTGCCCGGTTTCCAGGTACCAGGCGATGCGATGCACCAGCACGCGGGTTTTGCCGCTGCCGGCTCCCGCCAGCACCAGCACCTGACTGGCATTGGATGACACCGCGTCGCGTTGGCGCTGATTGAGTTTGGCGAGAATGGGGGAATCGGTCATCAAGTTCGCATTCGTTGGTGAGGCTCTGCGGCTCGCAGCCTCGGCGCGGCCTAGTTTACCCAAGGCCACCGGACAGACCCATGAGCACGTGCATGGGCAGTGCGCGTGTTGCGCGGATGGCCGCGCCGCCCTCTATTCCCGTAGCATAGGGGCCATGAAGCAGCCACTCACCATCGATTACAACCGCCCCGCCATTCTCGACGAACTGAGCGTGCAAACCGTCGAACAAGCACGCCGCGCCGGCGCCCTGGCGGTGGAGGTCAGCGTCAGTGCCGGCGAGGGTTTGTCGGTCACCGTCCGCGGTGGCGCTTGTGAAACCGTGGAGCATGAGCGCGATAAAAGCCTGGCCGTGACCATTTATCTCGATGGCCGCAAAGGCAGTGCGACAACCTCCGATTTTTCCGCCGCCGCCCTCAGTGAGACCGTCAACGCTGCGTTACGCATCGCTGAGGTCGCTGAAGCGGATCAATACGCCGGCCTCGCGGCGCCGGAATTCCTGGCCAAGGATCTGCCGGACCTCTGCCTCGATCATCCCTGGGAACTGGATGCCGAGGCTGCGATTGAGCTTGCCATGACCTGCGAGCGTGCGGCGCTGGGTTTTGACACCCGCCTTAAACAGTCCGATGGCTGCAGCGTCAATCGTTATCGCGGTAGCCGCGCCTACGCCAATAGTCACGGTTTCCATGCCGCCTATCGCGGCACACGCCATGGCTTGAGCGCCGTCATGATCGCCGAGGATGGTGGTGGCATGCAGCGTGGTTACTGGTACACCAGCAGTCGCAATCCGGCCGAGCTCGAAGACGCCGAAGCGGTCGGCCGCACCGCGGCGCGGCGCACGATTGCAAAACTCGGCGCGCACAAAATTGCCACTACACGTCTGCCGGTGATCTTCGAATCACACATCGCCGGCGGCCTGCTTGGCCATGTGATGGGCGCCATCGGCGGCACCGCGCAATATCGTCGTGCGTCTTTCCTGCTGGATGCGCTGGGCGAAACGATTCTCCCCGAGTTTGTCACGGTCCGCGAAGAACCCCACCGGCCCGGCGCGCTCGGTAGTGCGAGTTTTGATGACGACGGGGTCGCCACCAGCGCCAAAACCATCATCGATCAAGGTCGGCTCACGACCTATCTGCTCGGCGCCTACTCGGCGCGCCGCCTGGGTCGCACACCCACCGGCAATGCCGGCGGTGTCCACAATCTGCTGGTCAGCCACGGACCACGGGATCTAGACGCACTGGTGGCCGATTTTGATCGCGCCTTGTTAGTGACGGATCTGATGGGCTTCGGGGTGAATGGTCTGACCGGCGATTATTCGCGCGGTGCCAGCGGTTTTCTGATCGAGCGCGGCGCAATTGCCCACGCCGTGGAAGAGATCACCATCGCCGGCAATCTCAAGACCATGTTGAAGGATATCCGCGAGATCGGCGCCGACCTTGAAACCCGCGGCACGGTACACATCGGCTCGGTGGTGATAGGGGAAATGGCGGTGGCGGGGTCCTGAACATCACCCAGCCCCCCGCTTCCTGTAGGTCCGATTTTAATCGGACATTCATTCCAGAGCACCGACCAGGAATGTCCGATTAGAATCGGACCTACAACTTATTCCACGCGTCCAGCGCTGCGATCTTGTAAGCCTCGGCCAGGGTCGGGTAGTTGAATACCGCGTCGACAAAAAAATCCAGTTTGCCGTTGTGTGCCAACACCGCCTGACCGATATGGATCAGCTCGGTGGCGCCTTCGCCAACGATATGCACACCGAGCAGGCTGCGGTCCTCCAGCGACACCAGCAGCTTCAATAAACCTTCGCGCAAACCCAGGATCTGACCACGGGAGGTTTCGCGGAAGCGCGCAATGCCACTTTCATAGGCGATACCCGCGGCGCGCAGTTCTTCTTCCGTCTTGCCCACCACACTCATCTCCGGCACGGCATAGATGCCAAACGGAAAGATCTCATTGGCAGTCACTTTGACGGCGCCATTGAAGGCGTGGGCGGCGGCCTGGCGCCCCTGTTCCATGGACGTCGAGGCCAGCGCCGGGAATCCGATGACATCACCAGCCGCATAGATATGCGGCACCTTGGTCGCAAAATTGCTGTCAACTTCCAGCCGCCCGCG
Organism: Pseudomonadota bacterium; assembly: GCA_031418675.1. Lineage (GTDB taxonomy): Bacteria > Pseudomonadota > Gammaproteobacteria > JADJYF01. The sequence continues at coordinate 3,063 of JANOXY010000232.1, read as the reverse complement.
GCTATCGGGCGTGAGGCCGGCATTTTCCAATTTCAATTTGTCGGTATTGCTCTGCCTTCCCGAAGCAAACAAGGCCATGCTGGTGCGAATGCGCTTGCCGCTGGCCAGGCGCACCACCAGCTTCTTGTCATCGATGATGTCTACACCCTCGACGGTTTCACCGAGCCTGAAACTCACCCCACGGTCGCGCAGATGATGGGTGAATTCATCGACAATTTCGCGATCGAGAAAACTGAGAATGTCGGTACGACCATCAACGATGGTGACACCGATATCCAAGGCACTCAGCATCGCCGCATATTCGACCCCGATCACGCCGGCGCCGACCACCACCACGGTACGCGGCAACTCTTTCATATCGAGGATGTTGTCGCTGTCGACCACATTGGGGTGGTCAAAGGGAATGCCGACCGGCTGCACGGGGCGCGAACCGGTCGCGATCAGGATCTTGTCGGCCTCGATATTGCGCACTTCATCGCTGCCGGTTTCTATACGCAGCACATGGGGGGATTCAAACACCGCATTGCCGGCAATGGTGTCGACAAAATTACGATGCAGCTTGTGCATCAAAACCTCGATTTCATGGCGCACGGTAATGTCCAGACGCTGCATCAAGTCTTCGGCCGTAATGCGCTCCTTGACTCGATAGCTACGCCCGTAAAAACCACGCTGGCGCCAGCCCGATAAATACAACACCGCTTCGCGCAAGGTCTTGCTGGGGATGGTGCCGGTATGCACGCAGGCACCGCCGATGGAAAACGAGCGCTCGACCAAGGCCACGGTGCGGCCGAGCTTCGCTGCCTGAATCGCTGCGCGCTGGCCGGCAGGGCCGCTGCCGATGACGACAAAATCATATTTGTTCATTGCCTTCCTTTAATCGCCGCTGATGCCATCCCCAGGATCTTTCCCGAGCTGGGCGCACAAGCCGCGGATGGCTCGCGCGCGGTAGTTCGCTTGTTTAAGCTGTAGCCCGGACGCGGGCTTGAGACGAACGTCGAGTCCAGATCAACGGAATTTGCGCCGATAACTTGAGCCTGGCGCCCGGCTGGCCCTACTAAAGAGAGGATCTCGTGTCACAACGTCCCATCGAACACGTCACCGAGCCACGCTTGCGTGCCACCCCAGCAGGTGACGCACTACGTACCCGCCTGGCCGGTGTCATCAAAACCGCCGAGCAGGTGGTCTTCGGCAAATCGACGGAAATCCGTCTGGCGCTGGCCTGTCTGCTGGCGCGCGGCCATCTGCTGATCGAGGATCTGCCCGGCGTGGGTAAGACCACCCTGGCGCACCTGTTGGCACGCCTCATGGGGGTCGAATTTAAACGTATCCAGTTCACCAGCGATTTGCTGCCTGCCGATGTGCTGGGGGTTTATGTCTATGAACGGGACGCGGCGCGCTTCACCTTTCATCCCGGCCCGATCTTCACGCCGGTGGTGCTGGCCGATGAAATCAACCGCGCCACGCCGCGCGCCCAGAGTGCGCTGCTGGAGGCCATGGAAGAACACCAGGTCACCATTGAGAACGAAACCCACATGCTGCCACGGCCGTTTTTTGTCATCGCCACCCAGAATCCCAGCGACCAGATCGGCACCTTTCCTTTGCCTGAATCACAACTCGATCGCTTTCTGATGTGCATTTCCCTCGGTTATCCCGATCGCCGCGCGGAACGCGCGCTGCTATCGGCCTCAGACCGCCGCGTGGCCCTGTCGGAACTCGCACCCGTACTGCGTCCGGCGGAATTGTTAGAACTGCAGGACCGAGTCGCCGGCGTCCATGTCAGCGAAGCGCTGCTGGACTATGTGCAGGACCTGCTCGATTACAGTCGCCGCGCAGCGCAATTCAGCTGCGGATTGTCGCCCCGTGCCGGGCTGGCCCTGTTGCGCGCGGCGCGCGCCTGGGCCCTGATCGACGGTCGCAACCACGTCGGCCCGGACGATATCCAGGCGGTGCTGCCGAGCGTGGCCGTGCATCGTCTGCGCGCGAGTGACAGCAGCCGTGGCGTCGATGCCGGATTTGTGCGCGAACAGTTGTTAAGCGCCGTGCCGATCCCGTGAGTGCAGTCGCTGCACGGTTGCTGCCGCAACGCCTCGACCGCCTGCGCGTCTACATCTTACCCAACGGTGGTGGCCTGACCTTTGGCGCCATGCTGCTGGTGATCCTGATAGGCGCCATCAATTACGACAACGCCCTGGCCTATCTGCTGGCTTTCCTGCTGTTCAGCCTGCTGCTGGTGGCGATGTTGCACACCTGTCGCAATCTCACCGGCCTGGCCTACCACGGCGCGCGGGCCACGCCAGTCTTTGTCGGTGACGATGCTGTATTTGAATGCCACTTCTATAACGAAACGCGTTTGCCCAAATTGCGCTTGGAACTCGGTCCCTGGCCACGCGGTTTGACGCGTGAGGCGCGACGCTTCAAGGAACGCCAGCAGGTGGAACTCAATCTGCCCGCCACCGGTGCGGCGAGCGCACGTTTGCGCGTAGTGACCGAACGACGCGGCTGGCTGACCGTGGGCCGGCTGCGGGTGCAGAGTGTTTACCCGCTGGGCGTCCTGCGCGCATGGGCCTACTTTGACGATGATGCAAGCTGCCTGGTTTATCCCGCGCCACGCGGCCATCTTGCATTGCAGTACGCCCTCGTCACCGCCAGCGGCAACAGCGAGAGCCACGGCCTGGGCAGCGACGATTTCGCCGGGCTGCGGCCTTACAGTGCGGGCGATCCGGTCCGCGCCATCGCCTGGAAGACCGTCGCCCAGGAACGCGAAATCATGCTCAAACGCTTTCACGGCCACAGTGCAGCACGCCTTGTGCTGTCGTGGTCAGCGACCAGCAGTTTGGCGGGTGTGGAAGCCCGTATTTCGCAACTGTGTCGCTGGGTGCTGGACGCCTGCGAGGCGGGTCATAGTTTCTCCCTGGAGTTGCCGGGTGTGTCACGTGGCTTTGGGCAGGGCCGCGAACATCGTGATGAGTGTCTGCGCGTACTGGCCTTGTACGACACCCAACCATGACCCGCGCGGCCCTGAGTGCCCCGGAAGTATTCTCAGTCACTGCGGTCTTGCTGCTG
>JANOXY010000231.1:0-2070 GCA_031418675.1 Pseudomonadota bacterium | reverse complement strand
CGTAGTGATCATCATCAATCTTGCGCCCATATTTCACTGCTTCGGTTTTAATGCCCTCGATGGTCAGTCGAACGTCCTCCACGCTGGCTATGCCCCCTATCCAGCCGGTGCCGAGCTTGGCCGTACGCTTAATCGCCGCGTCACTGGTCCCGCCTATCCATAGCGGCAAAGGTTGCTGCACCGGACGTGGTGCAATGGTGGCGTTTTTGTATTGGAAAAAACGACCTTCAAAGGTTACCGACTCTTCGCTCCACAGCCGCGCAATGAGTTCAAACATCTCATTGGCGATCGAGCCGCGATGCTCGGCACTGCGACCCGTCGCGGCCCACTCCGCGGCCTGCGGATAGCCCACGCCGAACATCGGTAACAGGCGCCCATTACTCAGGAAATCGATGGTCGCGCACTGCTTGGCCAATACCAGCGGATCACGCAACGGCATGACGATGGCATTCATGCCGAACTTGATTTTTTCGGTACAGCCAGCCAGCGAGGCCAGAGCGCTCAGGGATTCCAGATAGTTGTCGGTTGATATCAGGCGGTCCGATTGCCAGACGGAATCGACGCGACTTTCTTCCAGCAGTTGCACCCAACGGAAAAATGCTTTGCCGTTATCGAAGGGATAGTTGATCAGGCCGAAGCCGATGCGAGTGGCCATAAGATGTCCCGTGTAAGAAGTTAAATCAGAATTCCATCGGCAATTTGAAGTGGGCGCCCATGATGCGATCGCGATGTTCGAGCAAGATGGGTGAGATGGCCGCTTTGACCAACGGGTCGATAGTTTCGAACATGCTACGCGCGCCGGGTGCAATGGGGCATAGTTCCGCGGGCAACAGATCAAAAATTGCAGAAAAGGCCGCCCAGTAAAAGTCCAGCGCGCTCAGGCGCTGACCGATAAAATACTCGCTACCCGCCGCGCGTTGTTTCTCTAACACCTCGGTCAATAGGTCCAGCATGGCTACCTGGCGTTGATTGGTAGCCGCGACGTCGCTCTCGTTGTACCCGTATTTGCGGCTCATGGTGTTGATACCCGCCGGTGCCTGCCCGGACTGCATGGCAGGCTTGAACAGGCTGAGTCGGCGATTCCAGCCTAAGCCGAGTTCGCCACATAATTCATGACTCATGCCGAGCATCGGCACCCGCTCGATGGGTGCATCTGGCACCAAGGCTTTGTGTGGTGCCAGGCGTTCGAGCAAAAACAGGATGTCGTTCCAGCGGTTCAGCGGCCGGCCCTCGTTCCACGCCACTACCGGCCCGCTATTAACACCCGCCCAGGCCACCAATTCGCTATTTTCAGCGCCGTGGATCTGGGGCGCGACCACAAACTCCAGGCCCTTGTATTCCATCATCGCCTTGACCGCCTGGCTCCAGGGACTCGGCGCACCCTGGACCAGTACGAGTCGCAGACCCTGGCGCTTGATGAGTTCGCCCATGCTCAAAAACTTCATGACTCTCCCCTGCTGCTGACGCGTGCCGTATCGCGCGTTTGTTTTGTTATGCTACGACGCCATCCCCGCGGAAGCGACCTTTCGCCCGCCGCAGCATCACCACGAGTCGATCACTACAGAGCATGAAAGCGCTCGCACATCGCATTAATACAACCGCGTGTGCGGCGCTATCGGCCACCCGTTACCTGCAGCTCCCGGCACAACAGCCACCCTGGACTTCGACGGGTCTGCGACTGCGTCGTGGTCAGTGTTATACCTTGCTCGCCGCTGGTCTCATCCAGTGGTCGGAACGTCATCCGCATCTTCATGGCGGTGCCGGCTTTCACCTGTGGGCGCGCGTCAGTCCGGGTGGCCGCATTGTCAACATGATCCGCAACTCCAGCTCATTTGTCGCCGATGTTGACGGCGATCTCGAATTGGGCCTTTACCTCGGCATGTGGCGCGATGAATTTGGTCAACTCGACACGCCAGCGGCAGCCTATGGGCGTTTGCGCGGGACCTTGGAGGTCGTGGCACTCAGCTGGCACGGTGACAGCCTCAGCGGGCTCAAGGCCTTGCACCAGCAGTGCCCCGCACCAGCCCTTAACACTGAGATCGAACGATTGGGTGCGCCGGTCTATCTGCC
>JANOXY010000230.1:0-1505 GCA_031418675.1 Pseudomonadota bacterium | reverse complement strand
GGCGGCGGAAAAATCACAGCACACGTCCGGCAGCATGTAGTGCGCGGGGTCGCCGATTTCATAGGCAATCTGTTCAGACACCGTGGCGCGGTTGATCAAGCCACCGGTGCCGACGGGTTTGCTGATGACAAAACTACCGTCCGCTGCGCATTCCGCGATGGGGAAACCCATGTTGTCCCAGCCCGGCACCTGGTCCCAATCGGTGAACAGCCCGCCGGTGCATTGTGTCCCGCATTCGATGATGTGGCCGGCCAGTGAGCCCGCCGCGAGCCGGTCGTAGTCGTCGCTGGCCCAGGCAAACTCGTGCATGAGCGGCCCGAGTACCAGCGCACTGTCGACGCAGCGACCGGTGATCACCACGTCAGCGCCGGCCGCCAGGGCGCGTGCGATGGGAGCTGCACCGAGATAGGCATTGACGCTGGCAAGTCGTGCCGGCAGTGGTGCGCCGCTGCTCATTTCCGCGACACCCGCAGCGCGCAGTTGCTCGGCATCACCCAGCAGGTCGTCGCCGATCACGGCCGCGACCCGCAAGGGCAGGCCGGCGTCGGCGGCGAGTTGATCCAGGGCCGCCTTGCAGGCCAGCGGATTAACGCCACCGGCATTGCTAATCACTTTGATGCCTTGGGCCACAATCGCGCCCAACAGGGGCTTCATCACCGCCGCGACAAAATCGGTGGCATAACCGGCCTGGGGATCATTGCTTTTCATGCGCGCCAGGATCGACATGGTGATCTCGGCCAGATAGTCCATCACCAGATAATCAAGGGCGCCATCGGCCACCAGCTGGGCCGGCCCAGCCGCGCTGTCGCCCCAGAAGCCGGCACCACATCCGATCCGCACCACGCTTTTCACTTGCCCGGCCATGACGGTGCACGCTTTTCATTGAATGCTGCAAAGCCCTCTTTGGCGTCGGCGGTCATGGCCATGATCGGCAGCATCAGCTGGGTGTATTCAAAAGCCTTGTCGAGCGGCATGTCCTCGATGGCGCGAAAGGCTTGTTTGCCGAGTTTGATGGCGGTTGGCGACTTGTCGGCGATGCGCGCGATGAGCCAGTTGAGTTTGTTGTCCAATTCGGCGGCCGGCACGACATGATTGACGATATCCATGGCGAGCGCTTCCGCAGCGGAGAAGGACTCGCCGGTCGTCGCAATCTCGTAGAGTTTGCGGCGCGGCACGATGCGCATCATGTAGGACAGGATCATCATTGGAAACAATCCGAGCTTGGTCTCGGGCACGCCAAACTGGGCGACATCGGTGCTGACGGCCATGTCGCAGGCGCACACCAGGCCGAGGCCACCGGCCAGGGCGTGGCCGTTGACCCGTGCGATCACCGGCAGGCCGCAGCGTTCCATGCGTCGAAACAGTTCGACCACATAGTGACGCGGATTGGACGGATCGATGACAAAAGGCGTGCCGTCGGCGCCGGGCTTGAGGTCACCACCGGCACAGAACACTTTTTCGCCGCTGCCGGTCAGCACCACGACGCGCACGCCGGCGCTCGCTTC
>JANOXY010000229.1:0-5495 GCA_031418675.1 Pseudomonadota bacterium | reverse complement strand
GAACGCAGCGCGAAAAACTGGTTTGTCCGCTACCGTTTCTGCGCGCGCGTTAATCATGCGCTGACCGATGGCGAAATCATCGGCCCAGAACTGCACAAGCCCCCACCGTACCAGCGCCGCAACGCGTCGTTTTTCCTCTTCACGCACGATCAGCGTCGGCTGTGTAGGAGCGATGTTGTAACGCGGTGACAGACGCTCGGGCGCAACAATAGCGAATTCTTCGGCCAGACGTTTTGCATCGCGCGTTAGCATGTAACGACCGCACATCCTCAGACCTCAGCGCACGGCGAGCGCGGTTGTCGCTAGCCCGCAGAATTCAAGTGTATTGATCACTTCACCGTTCTTCTCAATCAAGGCCGCATGCTACGCGATCGCCGCAGCACTGACACACCTCACGCGCTGCGCGGATCACCGCCGAAGACCCCTCGCAAAAAAACGCGACAGGTCTGGGATTGAGCGCCGGCACGCAGAATTCAGCCCTCAATGCGCATCGAAAAATCAATCGCCTTTATGTGCTTTGTTAAAGCTCCGATCGAGACAAAATCTGCGCCAACCTGTCCCAGTGCCGCTAACCCACCAAGCTCAAGGCCGCCAGAAATCTCAACTTGAGCGCGGCCAGCGACGTGAGCGGTCGCGCTGCGCATGGCCGCCAGATCAAAATTATCGAGCATGACCATCTCAACGCCATTGGCCAGCGCTTCGTCGAGCTCTTGCATGTTCTCGACTTCCACTTCTATGCGCAGGCCAGGGTGAGAGCGGCGTAATGCGGCGACTGCAGCGCTGATTGAGCCGCTAGCCGCGATGTGGTTTTCTTTGATCAGTATGGCGTCGAACAGTCCCATGCGATGATTCACGCCGCCGCCTGCACGCACTGCGTACTTCTGCGCACTGCGCAGCCCCGGTACGGTCTTGCGTGTGTCGAGTACCCGTGTGGAGGAGGCTCCAAGGGCATTGACATAGTCTCGCGTGACGGTCGCCGTGGCTGACAAAGTCTGCAAAAAGTTCAGTGCCGTGCGCTCTCCTGTAACGATGGCGCGAGCCGGACCCGCGAGGCGGCAAACCACCTCATTGCGGGCCAGCGTCGCACCTTCAGCGTGTAACCAGGTCACTGACACGGCTGGGTCCAGGTGCTGGAAAACACGCTCAAACCAGGGCGATCCGGCCAACACGGCGGGCTCGCGACAAACCACGCGGGCATTGCACAGACGCGCGGCCGGGATCAGGCTGGCGGTGACATCACCCGCCCCGACATCTTCTTGCAGGGCGTTACGCACTACGGCGTCGATGTCGTCTGGAATCGTCAGTGGCAGGTTTGTGCATGGCATAGGTGCATTGGTCCGGTGGCAAGCGATCGCGCGAGGTGCGAGTGATCGGCGATGAATAATGCGACGTCCGATGCTAACCTAGACGCCCCGGCCGCAAAAAGCGGCACTCCAACGCCGGCGCTTAGACTGGCCGCCATCTTACAAGGATCCACCGTGAACACCGCAATCCGACTGCCCATCGTATGCGAAGCTGTGGCCCCGACGCGCGCCATTCCCAGTTTGTGGGATGACGTTGCCCGCGGTTTATTCCAGGCCCCGAGACGCTTGCCCGCCAAATATTTTTATGACGAACGCGGCTCGTTGTTGTTCGATCAGATCTGCAATGTCCCCGAATACTATCCGACGCGCGCCGAGGGCGCGCTGCTGGCTGAAGTGTCCAGCGATATCATCGCCAGCGCTCAGCCGATGTCGATTATCGAGCTTGGCAGTGGTATGTCGCGTAAGACCTTTCATCTACTGGACGCTTGTGCTGCCCACGAATGCTATCCGAACTACGTACCGTTCGACGTCTGCGATGAAGTGCTGATGGCGAGCGGCGAACGCTTGATGGAAAGCTACCCGTGGCTGGATGTACAGCCATTGCGCGGTGACTATGGCGCAGGTCTGGCGAATCTGCCGCGTCGAGGACAACGCAATCTGGTGGCGTTTTTAGGTGGCACCATCGGCAATTTTACGGCCGCGGAGAGCCATGATTTTCTCACCGAGTTACGCGCCTTCATGGGCTCGGATGACCGTCTGCTGCTGGGTGCGGACCGCGTTAAGCGACCTGAGCTGTTGCATGCTGCGTACAACGATTTTGCCGGCGTCACGGCGGAGTTCAACCGTAATGTATTGCGTGTGATCAATCGCGAGCTGGGTGCGGATTTTGAACTCGGTCGATTTGCCCACTATGCCTACTTCAATCCGGTTGAGTCTCAGATTGAGATGCATCTGGTCGCGATGGCAGCACAACGTGTGCGATTTGCTGCACGCGATGCGGTACTCGATCTGGCCGAGGGTGACACTATCCAGACCGAGATCAGTCGCAAATTCACCCGGCAATCGTTGGACGCCATGTTGCGCGACGCAGGGTTCGAGATCGAGTGTCATTATGAATCACGCGGTCCGGCGTTTTCGCTGGTGCTGGCGCGCCCGGCGTGAGCAGCGCGCAGGTGGCTACGGCAGGACGCAGCTGCGGGTGGTTGCCCAGTGCGCGCGCCTTGCCATCACCAAACTTCGACGGGCGGCCGTTGGACGCGCCTATCGATCTGTTGGTTATTCACGCCATTAGTCTGCCGCCTGGCCAGTTTGGCGGACCCTACATTGAACAGCTTTTCACCAATCGCCTGGCCGTTGATGCCCACCCCTATTTCGCGAGCATCGATGGCCTGCGGGTCTCGGCCCATTTCCTGATCCCGCGCGACGGGCAATTGATCCAGTTTGTTGATGTGTTCGCCCGCGCCTGGCACGCCGGTGACTCGATGTGGCTGGGACGGACGCGCTGCAATGATTTTTCCATCGGCATCGAACTCGAAGGCTGTGATGAACTGCCTTTCACCGCCGTGCAGTACACGAGTCTTGCGCGCTTGCTGGAGGAACTGTTTGCCTTGCTGCCGACGCTCGGCGTTGCGAGTCTGGTCGGACACAGCGATATTGCACCAGCGCGCAAAACCGATCCCGGACCACATTTTGACTGGGGTCATTTACGCCATCTGTTGTCGCGATGAATTTTCTGCTGGCGCTGCTGGCCCTGATCATAGAGTTTAGCTGGGGCGACGTCGGCAGCGCCCGCACTCGCCAGTGGAGTGTTGCATGGGCCGCGTGGCTGGCGACCCATTGCGCACAACAACCCTGGTATCGCGGCTGGCCCGGCGCCCTGGTGTTGCTCGGCCTGCCGGTGCTGGCCGTCGGGTTGTTTTTACAAATTTTGATGTCCTGGTCCCACGCGCTTTATTACCTTGCCAGCCTGGCACTGTTGTTATGGATGCTGGGTCCGACGGATCTGAATCGCGAGATTGAAGAGTATCGGCGCTCACTTGACCTGAGCGGCGACGAACGTGTCGCCGCCACACCGGCCTTCACCAGTACGACGGCTGGCATCGATTTTGGTCTGCCCACCAACGATCTCGAATTCGACGCTTGTCGCGCCGAATTGGCCGCGCTTGCCGTGGCCGCGGAGCGCGCCTGGTTTGCGCCGCTGTTCTGGTTTTTTGTGCTCGGTCCGTGCGGAGCGGTGGTGTACCGGCTGGCGGTAAGTCTTGAGCGAGCAGCACTGCTTGAGGCGAGTATCGGCGGTGCCATGACCTGGATACATGAGGCGCTGGCATGGATACCGGCGCGTATTACGGCCATCAATCTTGGTATCGCCGGTACCTTATTGCCTGTACTCGAGGGCGCGCGGACGGCGGGAGTTTTTCGATGGGGGGCCAGTACAGAATTGGTGGCTAAATCCGCTTTGGCGGCTACCGATTACGGGCGTGTCCAGGATGGCAGCGGCGATAACCCGCATATTCAGCGGCTCAATCAGATGCGTGCTTTGGTTCGACGCGCACTCAATGTGTGGATGGTGCTGCTGGCGATAGTCACGGTGGTCTAACGGGCCTGCTTCCGTGCGACGGTGCTAAGCGCAGGCAGTGGCGTCGTTGATGAACTCGCTTATTCGCATAGCGCGCTGATTGTTTGCGTCGCATACCAGTACGGCATCGCTTTCATACCAATCCCCCAGCACGATGCGTCGGCGTCGACCAGCCTCGTAGTCATGGACGGCAGGTCGATGGGTGTGACCGTGAATCAAGAGGTTGACCTTGTAACGGGCCATGATCACGCTCACGGTGGTTTCGTCGACATCCATAACCGCATCGTCCTTGCGCTGCATCGATGCGATCGTTCCGCTGCGGGCGCGATGCGCAATGCGCTGGCGCCAGGCCAGCGGAATGGAGAGGAAAAGACCACGTATCAATGGATGGCGCACGACGCGGCGAAAGCGCTGGTATTTAACGTCGCGGGTGCAGAGCAGGTCGCCGTGGGTGAGCAGCGCCGGTGTGCCGTAGAGGTCGATGACGGCGTAGTCGTCCAACAACTGAGCGCCGCTTGCCGCGACGAAGCGCGGCCCATAGAGGAAGTCGCGATTGCCAAAACCCACCCGTAACGCCACACCAGCCGCTGACAACGCGGCCAGCGCGGAGACCACTGCGGTATTCGCCGGTGTGTCGTCGTCGTCCCCCAGCCAGACTTCGAAAAGATCGCCGAGGATATAGAGCGCCTGCGCGCGTTGTTGCGCGCAGGCGAGAAACTCGAGGAACAGCGCCAGCTGCGCCGGACGCGCAGCGCTCAGGTGCAGATCCGAGACAAACAGCGTCGTCATCGCGCCGCTGCGCAGCCGCAGTCAGGCGCTGATGACGGTGGCGCTGAGGATCTCGACCGGTTCTGCGGGGACATCCTGATGGGGACCATGGGATTTGGTCTTAACCGCTTTTATCGCGTTCACCGTCTCCTGTCCGTCGGTTACGCGACCAAACACACAATAGCCCCAGCCGCTCGGCGTAGGGCTGCTGTGATTGAGGAAATCATTGTCTTTGACATTGATGAAAAACTGCGAAGAGGCGGAATGGGGCTCCGAGGTGCGCGCCATTGCGACGGTGCCTTCGTCGTTACGTAGCCCATTGTCGGCTTCGTTCTTGATCGTGGCGCGAGTGGGCTTCTGCTTCATCTCGCGATCCATGCCGCCGCCTTGAATCATGAAGTTGCCGATCACGCGGTGGAAAATCGTGCCGTCGTAATGGCCGCTTTCGACATAGGCGATGAAGTTTTTGGTGGTTTCGGGCGCCGCGACGCCATCGAGTTCAAGTGTAATGTCACCGAGGGTGGTGGTGAATTTGACAACTGGCATGCATGTCTCCGGCGCTGGACGCGGTCGTGAATATCGATGGTAAGTGCCGTGCCGCGAAGGCAGTGGCGTGGCGGGCGCTCGGTGCTGAGCGCGCGAGGGCCATGGTGCCGCCAGGCTGGCTCCCACGCAAGCGTGGGCAAGTCCCTAGCGTGTGAAAATAAGAGGCTGTTTCTAGACGACTATGTGTACAGAGCGGCGGCCGCGCACGTTGACCGGGTCAGGCCGCGTGCGTATCATCGCCGCTACCGTCGGGCAGGCATGGCTTACGACGCCTGGGCATAGCCCAGTCTGGTAGCGCAACT
>JANOXY010000228.1:0-12049 GCA_031418675.1 Pseudomonadota bacterium | reverse complement strand
CTGCTACCGAAATGTTACCGCTGTCGCCTATGGGTGCCAGGCGGGGCTCGAAAGCGCCTTGCATGATCAGCTGCCCGTCAGCGAAGCCGACTCCACTGGAAGATACGTTGTTCTTCGCACTTTGGTAGAACATCTCGAAGGTGCCACCGCCAATCGAATTGAGGTTCCACGCCTGCAGGCCATCGACCGTTGCCACGACCGGAATCTTGAAGGTGTAAGTGACTTCGCTGCCCGGTGCGGAGAGCGCGGCGCTACTACCGTTCAGTAGATAGCCCGTCAGACTGCCGTGACCAATCATATCGAACAGGTAGCTTTCGCCGTCGGCGCGGCCGGTCTTAACAATATTGTCGAAAAGGATGTTGCCCGGCGCCCAGTCGAACACGTCCGTCAGGATGGTTGCGCTGATGCCATCGCCGAGGATGGCGTTAGAGCCGCCCGCACCGGTGCGGTCAAACATGATAGCCGCTTCGGCATTCAGCGAGCCGCCGATGACGGCGGTGATGGCGAGCGCTACAAGTGTCTTATTCATCGAAAATTCCTTTGTGTATCTCTAAGTCAATCGGTAGCTGACCGGCCTCGCGGCGCCCTGGTCCCCGGAGCGGGTACCAGCAGCTGCTATGGCGTGACACTTAGCAGCCTTCGTGCCAGAAAATAATTGTCCATTTAAAATAAATACTTATAGCTGCAGGGACAGGTTTCTAAGTGGCCTGCTCTGCGATTGTGTAAGAAATCTTGACAGCGAGGGCGGTGATACCAGGAGCAACAATCCCCCGACGCCCTATCTTTTTGTTCTAGGAGGCACGTATATTTTATAAAACAAAGGGTTACAGGTTTTTGGCAACGCGTTGCACGATTTTAGTCGTGTAAAAACGGTTGACAGGTTCCACCTATCCTAGCGATTCAAATCCTCGGCCAAGCGCTGTGCGGCAGTTTTTTCCGGAAATGCCTTGGACAGGGATAGTAGACGCTCAAGTACAACCCGGGCGTCTTTGTTGTTACCCGACGCCGCCAGGGCGGACGCGAAGTGGTAGAGCACGGTCGGTTCTTCGGGCAGCCCGTCTGCCGCTTGACGTAACAGGGTCAAGCCCTTCTCCAAGCTGTTATGCGAGACGAGGATCCAGCCGTAGGTGTCAGCGATCCAGAGATTGCCGGGCGCCATAGCAGCCGCCCGCTCGGCGGTTGCCAAGGCTCGCGCATCGGATTTTTCATGGTACAAGGCCGCTAGATTGCTCAGCGTCAACGCGTTCTGCGGCTCTTGCGTCGCTATCTTTTCCAGTTGAGCGATGGCCCCATTGGTGTCGCCCGAGGACAACAACATCTCGGCAAGCTGATTCCGCAGCCCCGTATCGTTGGCATGCTTTTCCAGCCAAGCCAGCACAACTTGTTTGGCATCACCATTGCCTTTGAGCGCATAAAGACTTGCCAGTTTGGCGACCGTATTGCGTCCAGCGCCCAGTTCCAGGGCTTTTTTGTACATGTCCGCCGCCGCCGCTGCGTTGTTCTCGTCTGCGGCCAGCAGGGCGTCTGCGCTGAAGTCGTAAGCATCCGATAAGTTGGGATAAAGCGTTACCACACGGACTGCATACTGGCGCGCTTCCTGGGGTTTGCCGCGCAGTAGTTCGAGGCGACCTAGCGCGATGAGACGCGCGCTTTCGGGCTTGGCCTGATCGATGCCGCTCATCAATTGAGCGTAGGCCGTGTCGATCGCTTGTTTGAAGGTGTCGTTGGATTTCGCCGTCTCACCCGCGTGGGAGGCGGCCGCCGCCAGGCCAAGCAGGGTGTCGAGATCCTTGGCGCCCAGCGCGACGGCTTCCTGATAGGTCTCCAGGGCATCATCGTTTTTGCCCACTCCGCGATAGGCTTCCCCCAGGGTGTAGAGCACATCCAGATTTTGCGGCGCGAGAGCCTGAGCTTCCGTGGCCGCCTCAAGGGCAGAGGCGTAGCTCTGACGGGTGATGTAGTGGCGCGCTAGAATCGTGCGCGGGCGAAAATCGCTGGGGTTCTTTTTGCGTGCCGTTTCCAGCAGCGTACCGACTTTCTCGAAATCGCCAGCGCGACTGGCGATCTGAGCCAGTCCCATCAGCGCATCGGCATTTCCAGGTGCTTGTTCAAGGGCCGCATTGAGCAGCGCTTGGTCGGCACCCAGGCCTTTTTGTTGACGCGTGATGCTGGCTTGACTCATCAGTACCGCAGCGCGGCCTGCCGCTGGCAGATTGAGTTTTAATAACGATTCGAATCGCGCGTCCACTGCCGCCAGCTTGCCGTCAGCGAAGTCCAACTCCGCCAAACGCAACGCCGCCGGCACATAGGTCGGGTCAATGGCCAGTGTTTTTTCGTAACTTTCCCGCGCCTCGACAGTTTGGCCGGCCGTTTCACGCACGCGCGCCAGCAACTCATGGCCTTGTGGTCTGTCGGGGTACTTTTCGGTTTGTTTGAGCGCGCCCTCCAGCGCTTTATCCAGTTCGCCGCGCTGCAGGTAGGTCATGATCAACAACGCGTCGGCCTGCACCAGGTCGGGATTGGCGGCCAGTGCTCTCTGCAGGTCAGTAACCGCTGCGTCCGCTTTGCCAACGGCGAGATTGCTGCGTGCGCGGAAGACGTCTGCATCGGCCGGAACTTCAATGAATTCAGCCGCCTTGTTCAATAAGCGCGAGGCATTTTCAAAGTCTTTCAGCTGCAGATAAGCGTTGCCCAGCAGGCTGTAGACCTTCGACTCGCGAGTGCCCGATGCGGCAATCGGTTCCAGACGCTTCACCACATCTGCGGCATGGCCCTGTCGCAACTGCACGACCGCGAGCAATAGTGTGGTCGGTAGATACCCAGGGTAGCGGGTTACGCTGGGCAGCAGGAGGTCCTCGGCCTGGTTGACCTGTCCTTTACCCAACAGGATTTCTGCGATCAGCAGATGGCACTGGGGGTGGCCGGGATAGACCTTTATCAGGTTATAGAGGGTCGATAGTGCTTCGTCGACGCGCCCTTGTTTGTAGATCGAATAGGCAAAGAGATAGGCGGCAGAACTGCTATTGGGAACGACTTTACCAGCTTGCGTTGCGGCTTTCTCAGCCCCGGCCGGGTCATCCGCCAGAAGCCTGGCGTTGGCCAGCCCCAAATACCCAAGCACGGAGTAAGGGGCGGTTTTAGTAAGCTTTTCGAAGGTGGCCGTTGCGAGGTCGGCTTGCTTGCGGAAAATTTGTAGCTCGCCTTTTTGCAGCAGCGCATCTTTGTTGTCTGGCTGGTCCGCCAACACCGCGTCGATTTTTGTTTCGGCCGCCTCGGTCTTGCCCGAACTCGCGTCAATCTGAGCAAGTATCAGCTTGGCGTCAGTATTGGCCGCGTTGAGTTGCAAGGCTTTATTGGCATTTTTGCTCGCCGCTTCTAACTGCCTTAGGCCCAATTGGGCGCGACCAAGCAGGATCGCTGTGGTTTCAGGACCGAGTTTTGTGCTGTGAGCGCTTGTGTGGTCTAGGGCATCCACCAGGTGTTTGAACTTGCCGTCGAGCAAATCAGCCCGATAGCGCAACGCCAAGGCCTGCGGGTCATCGGGGAGCAGGCTGATAGCCTTGTCCAGCTCTTTTACAGCACTCCTGCTGTCACCCAGTTGCAGATAAGCACGGCCTATCCCCAATCGCGCCGGCGCGTAGTCGGGGGCGCGCTGCAGGATGTTTTTCCATTCAATGACCGCCGCCGGGTATTTTCCTTGGCTTTCGAGCGCAGTGGCGGCCTCGGATAGCTCGTCGATGTCGACTTTCCCGGAGCAGGCTGCCAGGGTGAGCAGGACACATAGCGCCGCCATGGCGGCAAAACATCGATTGGATTTCATGGGACTCCTGATCATCTTGCTGGCCGCGACGGGCTCATAGTTCGATTTTGCACAGACCAATCCCTGTTGCGCAGGTCGCTGCTGGACGAGAGCAGGCAGCGGCTGATATCTGTAGGTATTCGCCAATAGCGGCCCCGAACGCCGTGGAGCATAGTGCTCGAGGGGCATCCCCTGGAAGTTTCGTGTGCTCGCATGTTATGGCCAAAGAATGGGCACTAGTTGCGTTGTTTTATGGCCATATCCACCAGATGATAGGCCCCGACCCAGAGTTGCAGCAATCTCTGGAGCGCGCGGCAAGCGCAGCTTCGAGTCGCGTGCGCAATTGCGCGCATAGCGTCAGCTTGATTGCGCAGGAACATGGGTCACGTTCAAGGCTCTGCATCGCGGTCGGTCAGCAGCGGCCCGGGCCTCAGGGATCCTGTGCTCGCGGCCGATACCGTGCGGACCGCGAAAAGATTCGACGAGCTCTATTAATTGTTAGGGATATTATTTAGTATTGGTCGGTAACATATTGACCCGAATGAATAATTGTAAACGCAAACGCGGATCTCGAATGGTTCGCGCGCAAGCATCGCGTGAGGGAGAATCAATGAACCTACTAACTTCAGTCTCGTACCAAGTCAGAATCGCGACTGCCTTGGTCATATTGAGTGCGGCCTTGTCCGGTTGCTCGGCTATGAAATCACTGCCATTTGGCCATGGCCACGAAGCTGCGCCATCGGGACCGACTGCATCGGATTACAACTACATCATAGGCCCGGGTGATTCCCTTAACGTCTTCGTGTGGCGCAACCCGGAGTTGTCGTCGACCGTCGCAGTACGTCCCGACGGTAAGTTCACCACCGCGCTGGTTGAGGATCTGCCCGCAAGCGGTAAAACGCCGTCGGCCTTAGCCCGTGAGATCGAAAAAAAGCTTAGCGAGTACATTCGCGATCCGCTGGTCACCGTGACCGTTGGCGGCTTTGTCGGCGAAGCATCCGAGCAGGTGCGGGTGGTTGGCGAGGCGACCAAACCGCAGGCGATACCTTACGTGAAAGACATGTCGGTACTAGACGTCATGATCCTGACTGGCGGTCTCACCGAATTCGCCGCGGGTAACCGCGCGACCATCGTGCGCACAGCGGGTGGCGAACAGCAGCAGTACCGTGTCAGGTTGGCGGATCTGCTCAAGGACGGTGACATCGACGCCAATGTGGCGATGGCACCTGGCGACATCCTGATTATCCCCGAAGCATGGTTCTGATACCCGGCAACCAGGACGTCCCGGACGCGATATGAATGAGCAAATCCAACTAGCACGCCGCTATGTGCGCATGGTGTGGCCCTATCGCTGGGCGGCCTTGGCGCTGTCGACGGCCGTGTGTCTGAGCGGCTGGTTCTTCGCGCTGTACCAGCCCAATATTTTCGAAGTAAAAGCGAAAATCTTCGTTGACACGCGCTCGATGTTGCGTCCGTTGCTGCGCGGTTTGGCGGTCGACAGCGAATCTCTGTCGAGTTCGGCCAGCTTGATGAAGCGCACCTTGATGACGCGGCCTAATCTGGAGGAAGTGGCGCGCAAAGCTGACCTCGATCTGAAGTCCAAAGGCGATCAGGAATTTGATCGCGTTGTGACCGGACTCGCCGAGCGGATAAAACTCGAAGGCACCAGTCGCGACAACATCTACGAAATCATATTCTCCGACACCAGTCCGCAGCAGGCGAAGCGGGTGGTCGACGAGTTGCTGAATTCCTTTCTCGAATCGGCCCTGGGATCGAACCGCAAAGACACCGCCGTCACGCAGAAATTTCTCGATGAGCAGATCGCCGAATACGAAACGCGTCTATTGGCGGCCGAGCAGCGCTTAAAGGAATTCAAGCAGAAAAACGTCGGCCACATGCCCAGTGAAGGCAGTTCCTACTTCACTACGCTTCAGGACATGCGTGGCAACCTGCAGAGGGCCGAACTGGAGCTGCAGGAAGCCCAGAAACGCAGCAGCACATTGCGCATGCAGCTTGAAGGCGAAGAACCGGTTTTAGGTGTGATGGGCGACAGCCAAGGCTTTCAAACGCCGCTGACTTCACAGTACGACGGACGCATCGCCAAGATGCAGGACCAGATCGATCAGCTTTTAGTCCAGTTCACCGAGAAACACCCTGACGTCACCGCCTTGCGCTCACAAATCGCAGAATTGGAACGGCGCCGGGACGAGGATCTGAAAAAACTGGCAGCTGAGCAGGCCAGCGAGGCCGCTGCTGGGGGGCCGGAGATCGCCGCTGGCGACAGCGGCATCATGCAGGAAATCAAACTCGCCATGGCCGAAGCGGACGCTGAAGTTGCTGGTCTGTCGGCGCGAGTCGGCGCCTACAAGCAACAAATTAGCGAACTTGAGCGGGCTGTCGACACCATTCCTGAAATCGAAGCCGAGCTCAAACGACTCGATCGTGATTATGGCCTCAACAAGCAGCAGTACGACGAACTGCAAAAACGACGGGAGTCCGCTCGACTTTCCCAGGAAGTTGACCAACAGGCTGACGACGTCAAGCTCAAAGTCATCGATCCACCGCGCATCCCGGTACTGCCAATCGGCCCCAACCGCGTGCAAATGATGAGCGTTGTATTGGCGGCTGCGTTGGGTGCCGGGGTCGGCCTCGCGTTCCTGCTTTCTCAAATCAACCCGCGCTTTTATTCCGCAGACGAGTTGAAAGAAATCACCCAGCTACCGATTCTGGGTATGGTGTCGCTGGTGTTCAGTGAGCGTCAGCGTACCGAACGACGCATGGAACTTGCGGTGTTCGCCTTCATGTTGTTCGGCTTGGTCGCTATATACGGCGGTCTGGTGACCTTGGAAGCGCTTCATTTCAATCTAAACGCACGCATCATTTCCCTGCTCGAGGCCAAAGCATGAGTTCAATAGAACGGGCAATGGACAAAATCGTCGCGGGGACAGCGCCTGCTTCCGACGACATCGTGCCGGTGTCGACTGCGAACGCGACGCCCGTATCAAGTGAGACCACAACCGCGCCGCCTGCTGCTCCACCGCGTCCCGCTGCAACGCCTGCCGATGTAGCGCCGGTCATCAGTTCGCCGCCCCGTGGGTCCGAGGGCCCAGCAAGTGCGCCGGCAGAAGCCGAACCCACTTTCAGCAACAACAATTTCATCAATATTGATTTTGCGCGCCTGGCCGCCGGTGGGTTTCTGACGCCCGATCAACCCATGACCCGTCAGTCGGAGGAATATCAGCACATCAAGCGCCGCGTGCTTGGCAACATGACGTCGGGTGCTTTGAATACCAATCGTCCGTCTAACCTTATTCTGATCACAAGTTCCGTGCCCGGCGAAGGCAAGACCTTTACGTCGGTCAATCTGGCCATCAGCCTCGCGATGGAGGTCGACCACACGATTCTGGTGGTCGACACCGACATCATGAAGCGCGATCTGAGCCGTGCATTGGGGGTGGTCGATCGTAAAGGACTTTTTGACCTGCTCGCGTCGCCTAATCTGCGTCTGGAGGATCTCCTGGTACGCACCAACATGCGCAATCTGGTGATCTTGCCAGTGGGCACCAAGCGCGAGGGCAGCACCGAACTGTTGGCCAGCATGCGCATGCGTGAGTTGGCCGATGAGATTTCGCGACGCTACAAAGATCGTGTCGTGTTGTTTGATTCGCCGCCGGTGCTGGCGACCACGACCGCCAGTGCGCTGGCGCCGCTGGTCGGACAGGTGATACTTGTGGCAGAAGCGGGCAGCACCAAGCACGAAACCATCCGCGAAGCGCTGCAGCGTCTTGATCGCGTCACTATCACCGGGGTCATTCTGAACAAGGCTAAGCAAACAGCCGCGGCGTCCTACGACTACTATGGTTCGTATTATTACCACGCCCGCTGAAGTGCGACGAGGGGAGACTTTCAGTGCGAAATTGGCGCGATTTCGCGCCAGCACCTGCATCGTTGTCGCTATTTTGTGCTCATCGATGGGAGCGACGGTTGAGGCCGGCGATTGGAAAGTTGTGCCGCGTCTGTCGATTGACGAAACCTACACTGACAACGTGCGACTGTCCGCACAGGATCGCAGCGGCGATTTCATAACGACCATCACACCAGGTGTCTCGGTCCGCGGCACGAGCGCGCGAGTCACCTCGAGTATTGACTACAACCGGCAGCAACGGTTTTTTGCTGACCAGAGTCAGTTCAACGGCGGCAACAATCAATTGCAGGCGGCAGTTGACAGCACCGTGGTCAAGGATTGGCTGTTTTTTGACGTCGACGGTCGCATGTCACAGCAAAGTATCGACAACCGCCTCAGCTTCAGTCGATTGGACCGCGGCACCAACGGCAACGTTAACAATGTAACGTCCTACGAATTATCCCCCCGCATTTCTCACACCTTTGGCTCGCTCGGTAGTATGGATTTAAGCTATGAGCGCCAGAGCATCGATCGCTCGCTAGGTAATAATAATGCGGGCAATGGTCCCAGCTTTTTTAACGGCGCGGCAGCCAGCAGCGACTCTGATCGGTTTGCGATAAGTTTGCGTAGCGGCACGGCCACCGGACGGTTCCCCATCGGCATCAACGCTTCGTCCCGCGAAGCGACCTTTGCTAATGGCAGAGTTGAGAAATTCAAGCGCATCGGCGGCGATCTGTCCTATATCTTCAACTCTCAGTTCCGATTCACCGGCCGCGGTGGTTATGACGACAATCAGTTTTCGAGCTTGCGCGGTCTGAATTCCGGCGCGACCTGGAGTATAGGTGGCACCTGGACTCCATCGAAGCGAACTAATGTGACGGCGGACTGGGGCGACCGCTTCTTCGGCAAGGCACTTAACGTCAGCGCTAATCACCGCCATCGGCGCTGGAATTTCAATTTCCGCTATAACAAAGATGTGCGTACCAATAGTGATTTCGAACGCGGCCTGCAGCTGGTGCCACTGTTCGACGCAAACGGCGATCCGGTATTTGATCCCACCGGCCAGATTTTTGTGCCGATAGACTCTCCTGGTGCTATCGCCGATGTTTTTATCGAGAAGAAGATGACGGCGGGGGCCGTCTATCAGCTACGGCGTACCGAATTCCGTTTGAATTTATTCAAGTCCAACCGCGATTACCAGTCAACTTTGCGTCAAGAACAAAATCGCAACATAAGTTTTGCCATCGATCACAGATTGCGACCACGGCTGCGCGCGAATCTGGGATTCCAATGGCGCGACATCAAGGATTCGACCTTGAATTCTAACGGTACCTTCTATTCGATTTTCCCGTCTCTCTCCTACGAACTCAATCGGCACGCAACAGCGCGGCTGCGCTACGAATATACCGATAGCGACCATGGTGATCTCAGCAACCTCGGCTTCATTACCGATCGTCAACGCGCCACCTACCTAGAGAACGCGGTCACGGCATCGTTGATTTTGCACTTATAAGGTCGGGTCATGTACGAAACGCATTTCAAGCTGACCGGCAAGCCGTTCCAGCTCAATCCCGATCCTCACTTTTTCTATCGCAGTCAGGGGCACAAGCGCGCACTGGCTTATATGCGTTATGGGCTCCAGCAGGAGCAGGGGTTCATTGTTGTTACCGGCGATGTCGGCACTGGCAAGACCATGCTGGTAAACAATCTATTTCGCGAGATCGAGGACCAAGGGGTTGTCGCCGCTAAAATCGTTTCGACCAATGTCAAAGACCTGGACCTGCTACGACTGATTGCTGCCGAATTTGATATTCCCTTCGAGAAAGCTTCCAAAGCCAGTCTGCTGCGCGATCTGGAGGCATTCTTCAAGGCTTGCCGCGAGGACGGCAAGCGCGTGCTGCTGGTGATGGACGAGGCGCAAAATCTGCCGCGGTCGGCGCTTGAAGAGTTACGCATGTTGTCGAACTTTGATCATGACGGCATGCCGCTGGTGCAAAGTTTCCTGCTGGGGCAGCGTGAGTTCCGCGGAATTTTACGCGCGCCGGGTCTCGAGCAGCTGCGACAGCGGGTGATTGCTGCATATCACTTGAAGCCGCTCTCGGCGCCTGAGATCAAATCCTACATTGAACACCGCATGCGCCGTGTCGGCTGGGCTAACGATCCCGTCATCGAAGAGGGGGTATATCAACGCATCTACGAAGTCACAGGCGGTGTACCGCGGCGCATTAACACGCTATTTGATCGCACCTTGTTGAATTGTTACCTCGACGACGGACACGTTATCGATAATCAGGTGCTGGAGGCGGTATGCGAAGAAATCGCGAGCGAAGACGCCAACGATGATGAGATAGACGTGCGCCCAGAAGGTGGCGAACGTCGACCGCTGGTTGCCGCATCGCGTGCTGAGGTCGCTGACCGTGGTGCGGAGATTCACGAACTTGAGAATCGTCTGGCCAACATGCAGCACGTTATCGAGGATCTCAGCGCTAAGCTGGGGCCTGCACCCAACTCGTTCACCGAGCTGTCGCCGCTCGATACCACGATGACTCGTCTCGAGGGCGTGCGTTTCCCGCTGTGGACCACGACTTTTCTCGGACTGCTGGTGGTGATCGCACTGGTGTCACTCGGGGTCGGGTACTGGATGATGTCAAATCATTGATCAGCGGCCCTGTCCGGGTCAGCCGTCACGCGCCGATTCGATGTCGTCGCCATAAGCCAACGCGTCGCGGCTGAGCTGCGGCGACAGGACCAGATCGCGAGCAATCCACAACATGCACGCCCCGAATGCCCAGTCGATGCTCAACGCGATGTCTGTCGATGTCGAAGAGTATTTTCAAGTTTCGGCTTTCGAACAGGTGATCTCGTCCACGCAGTGGGAGTCCTGGCCGTCACGGGTGGAATTCGCCAGCGAAAATCTGCTCGATGTATTTGCTGACGCCGGGGTGCACATTACTTTCTTCACCTTGGGCTGGATAGCTGAGCGACACCCACAATTGTTACGGCGTATGGTGGCGGAGGGGCACGAAGTGGCCTGTCACGGTTACAACCATACCCGTGCCACAACCCAGACCCGCGATGAATTTCGCGCGGACGTGCTACGCAGCAAAGGTGTGCTGGAAGATGTCATTGGTATGCCGGTGTATGGTTATCGAGCGGCCAGCTTTTCTATCGACCACTCTAATCTCTGGGCATTCCCCGAACTGGAAGCCGCCGGGTTCACCTACTCCTCGAGCATTTATCCCGTGCGTCACGACCTCTATGGCGCGCCTCACGCACCGCGAACACCGTTTTGTCCCCCTGGCACCACGCGACTGACCGAAATCCCGGTTTCGACGGTGCGTGTCGGCGGTCGCAATTGGCCGGCTGGTGGCGGTGGCTTCTTTCGCTTGTTGCCCTATGTCGTTTCGCGCGGCCTGATTCGCAGCGTCAATGTTAATGACCGCGCCGCCGCTAACATGTACTTCCACCCTTGGGAATTTGATCCGCAGCAACCGCGACCGTCGGGAATCCGTTTGAAAACACGCGTTCGTCATTACCTCAATCAGGAGCGCGCGCTGACGCGCATGGCGCGTCTGCTCGCGGATTTCTCGTGGGCACCATTTCGCGAGGTCTATCGTGACGTCGTGGGCGGCCGCTGCGCGCTGCAGGTCGGGAGTGACAGTTTTGCGCGTTCGTGAATTTGATGACAGCCAGGCTGGCGCATGGGATGCATTCGTCATGGCGCATGCGGCCGGCACGTTTTTTCATTTGAGCGGCTGGCATCGCGTGTTACGCAAGGCGCTTGGTCACCATACTCATTTCCTTTTCGCCGAGCAGGACGGCGCCATTTGCGGTGTGCTGCCTTTGGTCCACACAAAAAGTTTTCTGTTTGGCAACAATCTGAGTTCGATGGCCTTCAGTGCCCACGCTGGTCCACTGACCAGCACGCCGGAAGCTGAAGCGCAACTCTACGCGGCGGCGAGTCAGCGGGCGCGCTCGCTCGCAGTGGGCGCGGTCGAGTATCGGTTGTTGGCCCCGAGTGGTTTGCCGCGTGTGACCAAGGATCTCTATGAGACCTTCAGCAAAGCGATCCATGCCGACGCTGAAGCCAACATGCAGGCGATCCGGAGCAAGCAGCGCAATGTCATACGTAAGGGCATAAAAAATGGACTGGTTGGCCGCTTGGGCGAGGTGCCGAACTTTTACGCGGTTTACGCCGAAAGCGTGCGGAATCTCGGCACACCAGTATTTCCGCGCGGCCTGTTTGACGCCATAGCCGCGACTTTCGGCAATGCTGTCGAGGTCGTGATAGCCGAGTTGCAAGGCCGACCGATTTCGGCGGCCATGAATTTTTATTTCCGCGAGCA
>JANOXY010000227.1:0-2164 GCA_031418675.1 Pseudomonadota bacterium | reverse complement strand
AGCCCACTCCAACAATCCTGATAGTCGGCTTGCAAAGTGGGCGCCGCCGAGGCCCACGCCGTCAGTTTGAACACGTAGCGGCTCTCGAACATGCAGGCCAGGCCATGTTCCTGCTTGACCGGCACCAGCGCAGCGCTGGAGCCCCCCGCAAACACACTGGCATCGGGCCCATGGGGCACAAAACTATTGTGCACACTGACGCCACCCGGCTCGAAACCGCCGCGCTTGGCATCGTACTGGCCGCGGATCAGACCCATGAACTCACTCATGACATTGCGATGAAACCAGGGCGGGCGAAAGCTATGTTCGGCCACCACCCAGCGCGGTGGAAAAACAACAAAATCGAGATTGGCCACACCCGGCGCGGAGGAGGGCGAAGTGAGTACGGTAAAGATCGAGGGATCGGGATGATCGAAGGTCACGGTGTTCATGGCGTTAAAGCGCGCCAGGTCATATTTGAACGGCACCGCCGTACCCACCCACGCCACCACATCGAGTGGGCAATGATCGAGCTCGGCTTGAAAGAGATGGCCCTGGAATTTGGTGATGAGTAACGCGCTCTGATGGTCATCGACGTAGTGCGCGACGGGGGTCATGAAGTCGCGGCCGTTGGCAAAACCATCGGAGCCCACCGGCCCACGCTCGGGCAGTCGCAGAAAACTGCCGTAATTTTCACAGACGTAACCGCGCGCCGGGCCTTCGCTCAATTCAACTTTGAACTTCATGCCACGTGGCACCAGTGCAATCTCACCGGGCGCCACGCTCAACAGACCACATTCGGTATGCAGCAGCAGCGCGCCACTCTGGGGCACCAGCAACAATTCGCCATCGCTGTTCTGGAAGTAACGCCGGCCCATGCCCTGCGTCGCACTGTAAAGATGCACTGCCACACCAACCTGCGCGTGGCAGTCGCCATTGGTCACCACCGTCTTCAAGCCATCGACAAAATCGTGCGGCCGCGTTTCGATGGGCAGCGGGTCCCAGCGCAGGGCATTGGGCGGTGTGATGGCTTCGTCACAGGGAGCGCTGCGTAACAGACCCATGGGGTGCGGCTGTTGGCGACCCTGCAGCACCGAGGGGCGGATGCGATAAAACCAGGTGCGGCGATTGTCGGCGCGCGGCGCAGTGAAGGCGGTGTAGCTGAATTTTTCGGCATACAGGCCGTAGGGTGCACGCTGGGGCGAAAATTGGCCGCGTGGCAGGGCGTCGGCCAGCGCCTCACTTTCGAATTCGTTGCCGAAGCCGGTCTGGTATTTGGGTTCGTCCATCATTGCACCTGCAGTTCGTGCGCCGAGTGGCGCGCGCTCGCAGCTATTATAGGCACTGCCCTGCTGTGGCCCGTCTGAACCTTAATGGAGCGCCGTCCATGTCCACATCGCGTCCAAGTGCCACCGCCCGCGCACGATTGGCCGATCACACCACACCCTTGATTCGGAATGCCTGGTATGTGGTCGCGCTGGCGAGCGAAGTCACGCACGCATTGCTGGGGCGCGACGTGATGGAAACTTCACTGGTGCTCTACCGCGATGAAAAAGGCCAGGTGGTGGCGCTCGCCAATCGCTGTTGCCATCGCTCGTTTCCGCTCGCCCACGGTAGTCGCGAAGGTGATGGCATACGCTGCGGTTATCACGGTCTGCTTTATGGTCGCGACGGGCGCTGCATCGAGATCCCGATGCAGGACAAGATCCCGCCGCAGCTGCGGGTGCGCGCCTATCCTGTGATCGAGCGGTCACCTTTTGTGTGGGCCTGGTTTGGCGCTCCGGAGGCCGCCGACGAGGCCTTGTTACCCCATCCATCGTGGTTGGGCGCAACGGATTGGGACATGTACATCGGCTATCTGCCGATTGCCGCCAGCTATGTGCACATGCACGAGAATCTGCTCGATCTTTCCCATCTGTCTTTTTTGCATCCCAAGACCTTCGGCACCCCGGAGTACGCACGCGCGCCGGTCGAGCTTGCGATCAAGGACGACGACATCCAGGTCTGGCGCCATGTCGAGTGTGTGTTGCCGGATATCTACGCCGTGCCCCTGCAATGGCAGGGCCAGCGCGCGCGCCGCAGTTCCGGTTCCCACTTCGTGGCGCCCGGTCTGCATGTGAACACCGGTATTCTGCGTAACCTCGAGCTTGCGGATGCCGCGCAGGAACCCTTGCCGACCATTCGT
>JANOXY010000226.1:0-6177 GCA_031418675.1 Pseudomonadota bacterium | reverse complement strand
GAAGCGCGCGGTGCGGATTAGTCCCGCACCGCGATCAAGGGTCTACCAGAGTTTTTTGCTGGCCAGGCGCGCGCCCTCGGCAAGGGCCGCAAATTTGGCCCACACCACCGAGGCGGCCACCATCTCCCACCCGGCAAAGGTACCAAAACCGCAATCGGCGCCGGCGATCACCCGCTCTTTGTCGCCGACTGCGTCGACTGCTTCGAGAATGCGATTGCAGATCACCTGCGGGTGTTCAATGTAGTTGACGGTTGAATCGATGACGCCGGGGATCAGGATCTTGTCTTTTGGCATGCCACACTTTTTGAGGGCCGCGTATTCGTGCTGATGACGCGGATTGGCAAACTCGATCGACAGCGCACCGACCTTGGCCTGGGCAATAATCGGGAAGATATCGGCCAACGGCACATCACAATCGTGGGGACCGTCGTAGTTGCCCCAACACACGTGTAAACGTATGCGATCGGCGGGGATGTTGACGCAGGCCTGGTTGATGGCGTCGATGTGGATGGTGATGGCATCCTGGAATTCCTTCAGGGATGCGTGCTGCCACTGACCGTGGCGCTCCATGGCCAGATCCGGGCAATCGAGCTGCAGCACATAACCGCGCTGGTGAATGAGCTCGTATTCCTTCTGCATCTCGCGCGCGACGGCGCGCACATAGGCTTCGTGACTTGGGTAAAAATCGTTACCCAGGGTGGTGCAAACGATGCCCGGGCAGGCGGCGGTCATGAAGGCTTCGGAGTAGCGACCTTTGACCTCGCCCAAGGCACCGTCGAACATATCGAACTCGCGCTTGGCCGGCGTCAGATCGGTGTAACGCACCTCGGCGTTGGCGGCTGGCGCGTCGAACACCTTCGACATCACCATGCCGCGGTTGGCCCACACCTGGCCAAAATCAGGGTAATTGGCAAAATCTGTGAACGGCTCGCGCTTGCTGACGCCGCCGAAGCCCTCGAGTCGCTGACTCACATAGGTCTGAAAGCCAACCCGCGGTTGTTCGCCATCGTTAATGACATCGACGCCGGCATCAACCTGCGCTTTGACACTGCGCTTGACGCCCGCCTCGGCAAGCTGAGCCAGGCGCTGCTCATCAATCTGCTTGCCCGCTTCCTGGGCGATGAGCAGATCAGACAGCTCGCGTTGGCGCGGCAAGCTGCCGACGTGCGTGGTCAGGATCCGTTGCTCGCTGCGTTGCATGGCCGGTGCGCTCCCCTCGGTTATTTTTTTGGGTATTAGTTTCTCCCCAGCCAGCTCCGCGCAGCAGATCTGGGGCGGGTTAAGTGTACACGCCGACGCGGTGACACGCCCATCGCAGGGCCGCCATTCGACAGCCGAGCGAGCCTGCATGCGGGAATGCCAGCTGCGCGCTCCGCGGCGATGTTATGGCATCGCTCAGCAATGCCATGTGCCGGTCTGCGCTAGCCCTTAGTGCAGCCGCAGCAGGGGCAGCGTTGCTGCAGACCGCACGCGACACCCTGCCCCTATGCAGGCTCTAAACGCCCTTGTCTCAAAAGGCCCCCGGCCCTGCTCGAAACAAGGCGGCAGGCGCTCTGAGACTGGCCCGCAAGCTGGTCCCGCGCGGCTGCCAGCCACACCCATAACATCCGCTGTCGGTCGGCAAATTGTTATCAAGATGTTGCAGGCAGCTGCCGCTAAGCCCTCAGATTCACTATTGCTGCAACCCCTGCAGACTTCAGCTCAGGAGATTTCGGAATGGCAAGCATTCTCGCGGTCGATGATTCGGCTTCCATGCGACAAATGGTCGCATTCACCCTCAAAGGCGCCGGCTATAACGTCATCGAGGCTGTTGACGGCAAGGACGCCCTCGAAAAGGCCAAATCAGGCGGCGCGGACGTGGTTCTCACGGACGTCAACATGCCGAACATGGATGGCATCGAACTCGTTCGTCAGCTCCGTCAACTGCCGAAATACAAATTCACGCCCATGCTGTTGTTGACCACCGAATCGGGTGCCGACAAAAAGGCCCAGGGTAAAGCCGCCGGCGCCACCGGTTGGTTGGTCAAACCGTTCAACCCCGAGCAGTTGCTCGCGACCATCGCCAAGGTTCTCGGCTAAGACTGAGTTCCTCGACGCGCAGCACCATCTATCGCGGGAGGCTCCATGGCCATCGATATCGCACAATTTCACCAGGTCTTTTTCGAAGAATCTTTCGAAGGCCTCGAGATCATGGAGTCAGGTCTGGTCGATCTCGAAGTGGGACGCCCCGACATCGAAGCCATCAATGCCATCTTCCGTGCTGCACATTCGATCAAAGGTGGTAGTGGCACGTTTGGCTTCAACGCCATCAGCGATTTCACCCACGTACTGGAGACCCTGCTGGATGAAATGCGCAGCGGCGCGCGCGAGGTTACACGCGAAGCGGTCGACGTGCTGTTGTTGGCGGTTGATAGTCTGCGTTCCATGCTCGATGGTGCGCGCAGCGGCGGCGACTTTGATGCCCAGGCCGTCGCCGAAGTCCACCACAACCTCGAAGAACTGCTCCACCAGGGTGGCGCCACACCGGGTGCAGCTGCCACTAGCCAGGAAAACGCCGCTCAGGACAGCAGCGGCAACGCCGGCAATGGCTCGTGGCGTATCGAATTCACACCCGAACTGCACCTGTTCGCCACCGGTAACGATCCCGTGCGCATTCTGCGCGAACTCGAGCGCCTGGGCACTTGCCGTGCCGAAGTCGACGTCTCGCGCCTGCCCGACTACGCAACACTCGATCCCGAGACCTGTTATTCCGCATGGCAAATTGAAATCGACGGCAGCGTCGAAGAAGCTTCTATCCGCGAAGTGTTCGAGTGGGTAGAAGATGACGCCAAGATAGTCATCAGCCGCGACCAGCCGCCGGCCGAAGCAGCCGAGGAAGTGGCTGCGGCAGCATCTCCGACCACGGTGCCGGCGGCAGAAAATCGTCGCCAGGGTGATCGTCGCCAAGGCGATCGTCGCGAAAGTGAGAGCCCGGCCAGTGCACCGGCAGCCTCAATCCGCGTTGACACGTCGAAGGTCGATTCTCTGATTAATCTGGTTGGCGAACTGGTCATCACCCAGTCCATGCTCGGCCAGTTCGACGACGAATCGAAGCCGATCAATTTTGCCAAGCTGCGCGAGGGTCTGGCCCAGCTCGAACGCAATACCCGCGAGTTGCAGGAAAGCGTCATGCGCATTCGCATGTTGCCGATCAGCGTGTCCTTCAACCGCTTTCCCCGTCTGGTGCGCGACCTGAGTTCCAAACTCGGCAAAGAAGTGGAGCTGAAGATCGTTGGCGAACACACCGAGCTCGACAAAACCGTACTGGAAAAAATCGGCGACCCCATGGTCCATCTGGTGCGTAATGCCTTGGACCATGGCATCGAACAACCGGACAAACGAATTGCCAACGGCAAGCCCAGCCACGGCACTTTGTCCCTCGCGGCGCGCCACGAAGGTGGCAATATCGTCATCGAGATCATCGACGACGGTGCCGGCATCAACACCGAGGTGTTGCTGGCCAAGGCCCGTGAACGTGGCATCGTTGGTGCCGACGAGGCCATGGCCGAGGATGCCATTTGTGAGCTGATCTTCCATCCCGGTTTCTCCACCGCCAAAGAAGTCAGCGATGTGTCCGGCCGCGGCGTCGGCATGGACGTGGTCAGACGCAACATCAAGGAACTCGGTGGTGTTATCGAACTGGAGTCCAGCGTGGGCGTGGGCACCACCATTCGTATCCGACTACCGCTGACCTTGGCAATTCTTGACGGCCAGCTGGTACGCGTCGGCAATCAGACCTACATCGTGCCGCTGGTCTCGATCATCGAGTCCCTGCAGGCGACCCCGGACCGGGTCAAATCCGTGACGGGCAGCGCTGAGCTGTACCGCCTGCGCGGTGAATACATTCCCATCGTTCGTCTCTACGAAATGTTTGGCATCGAACCGCAATCCACGGTACTTGAGCAAGGTCTGCTGGTGGTGGTTGAGGGCGAAGGCCGCCGGGCCAGCATCTTTGTCGACGAGTTGCTCGGTCAGCAGCAGGTGGTCATCAAGAGTCTCGAAACCAACTATCGCAAAGTTGATGGCATATCGGGCGCAACCATCCTGGGTGATGGCACGGTAGCGATGATCATCGATGCTGGCGGTGTTATTGCACTGGCCCGCAACAGCCAGCCCGATGGTCGCGTTGCTGAACAATCCAAGGCCGCCTGAGCGCACGGGATGCGCGCAACAGACCGAATCGACGGACTGGGCCGGCCGCAGTCTCAACCTCTATCAGTCCCAGAAGGACCACCCAATGTTCGGTAAAAAATCTTCCGCAACAGCAGCACACACCGCGATTCAGGTCGAACACGATCGGTTGCAAGCTGAGCATGCGCTGCTCCGTAATGAACTTGCTGCTGTCGCCCGTGCGCTGGCCGTCATCGAGTTTGGGCTGGACGGCACCATCATCACCGCCAATGAGAACTTTCTGGCGACGGTTGGTTATTCGCTCGACGAGATTAGAGGACAACATCATTCGATGTTTGTTGAACCTGCGCTCGCGCGTAGTGAGGAATACCGGGCGTTTTGGGCGCGGTTGAACCGTGGCGAATTTGAGCAGGGCAACTACAAACGCATTGCGAAAGGCAATCGCGAGATTTGGATCGAGGCCTCCTACAACCCGGTGCTCGACGCCGCGGGCAAACCGGTCAAGGTCGTAAAATACGCAACCGACGTTACCGCCAAGACCCTGCAAGCTGCGCAGGCCGCCGGGCAACTCACAGCCATCAGCAAATCCCAGGCCGTGATCGAGTTTGCGCTCGATGGCACCATTCTTACGGCTAACGACAATTTTCTGACCACGCTCGGTTATGGTCTAGACGAAATCGTCGGTAAACATCACGCCATGTTTGTCGATCCCACCACCGCGGCCAGCGCGCAATACAAGGCCTTCTGGTCCAAACTCGGCCGCGGCGAATTCGACGCCGGTGAATACAAACGCATCGCCAAAGGCGGGCGCGGGATCTGGATACAAGCGAGTTACAACCCGATCCTCGATCCGGATGGTCAGCCCTTCAAGGTGGTCAAATTCGCCACCGACATTACGGCACAAAAGCAATACGGGGCCGACGTCGCTGGACAGTTCGCAGCGATTGGCAAATCCCAGGCGGTGATCGAGTTTGATATGGATGGCACCATCCTGCATGCCAATCAAAACTTCCTCGACACCCTGGGCTATCGCCTGGAAGACATTAAAGGCCGCCATCATTCGATGTTTGTCGAGGGTAGCTATAGGGCGAGCAGCGAATACAAGGAATTCTGGGCCAGGCTCAGGCGCGGTGAATTTGATGCCGGCGAGTACCGTCGCGTGGGACGCGGCGGCCAACAAGTCTGGATTCAGGCCAGCTACAACCCCATTCTTGATTTGAACGGCGTGCCGTTCAAGGTAGTCAAGTACGCCACCGATGTCACCGCGCGTAAGAACAGTGACCTTAGTTTGAAGGCGGCCCTGCAGGCTGCGGTAGACGTCATGACCCAACTGTCGGAAGGCCGACTCGATGTGACCATGGCCGGCGACTACGCTGGCGATTTGAATACGCTGCAATCCGCGATCAACTCCACCGCCCAAACCCTCGTGGACATCGTCGAAAAGATTCGCACCAGTGCGATGAATATCAGCACCGCTGCCAGTGAAGTATCCAAGGGTAATACGGAGTTGAGCGCGCGCACCGAAGAACAGGCTTCCTCGCTCGAAGAGACCGCCGCGAGCATGGAAGAGATGACTTCCACGGTGCAGCAGAACGCCGAAAATTCGCGTCACGCCAACCAGCTCGCGGCGGCTGCCCGTGACCAGGCCATTCAAGGTGGTCAGGTCGTCAGTCGCGCGGTGGCGGCGATGTCTGGCATTAATCAGTCCAGCCGCCAGATTGCCGACATCATCGGCGTCATCGACGAGATCGCTTTTCAGACCAATCTGCTGGCTCTGAACGCCGCCGTGGAAGCCGCGCGCGCCGGCGAACAGGGTCGCGGTTTTGCGGTGGTGGCCAGTGAAGTACGTAACTTGGCACAGCGCAGTGCCTCGGCCGCCAAGGAAATCAAGGCGCTGATCAGCGATTCGGTGCAACGGGTAGCGGAGGGATCAAAACTGGTCGATGAGTCCGGTGCGACCCTGCAGGAAATCATGACCTCGGTAAAGAAGGTCAGCGACATCATCGG
>JANOXY010000225.1:0-2561 GCA_031418675.1 Pseudomonadota bacterium | reverse complement strand
AATTGATCGTTGTCCATCCGGCCATGAGCATGGTGGATATCGATGGCGATTTAGAGCAGCAATGGCATGTGCATTGTGAGCGCATGCAAGGTCGCGACGAGCGCGAGGTCGTCCGTGATGCCGACGCGATCGCAGCGCTCGAACGCCGTATGCCCGTTGAGACCCGCGCCGCCGCCAGCGCAGCGGGTTTACTTGAGTATGGCGAGGATGGCACGGCGCGTTTGTCCTGGCGCGGCGCTTGGTTCTATCTGCGTCGCTATCTGCGCGGCGTAAAAACGCTGCGGGCAAAATCACTGGCAGCGGCGCGCGCAAACGGCCTTGAAGCCGGCGATCCGCACGCCGCTGAAATGCGCGCTTACGCCGATGGCGTAGCGATGCGCAGCGCACTGGCGGCCCGGCGCCATGACCCTGGACGACGCCACAAGAGTCTGCTGCTGCTCGCCACCGGTGTGATTTCCCTGCTGGCATTCGGCTGGCAGTTTGGCTGGCAGTTCAGCCTTGTCTTGGTCGGGGTGTTGCTGTTTCACGAACTCGGCCATCTGGTGGTGATGCGATGGGCGGGATATCGCGATCTGCAGGTGTTTTTTGTGCCCCTGTTTGGCGCGGTTGCGACTGGCCGCGAGGCGCATGTGGCGGCCTGGAAAAAAATGTTGGTGCTGTTGGCGGGTCCGCTGCCGGGCGTAATCCTGGGCTGTGCGCTGGTCTACGCTCTCACGGCGCAGGCCCTGCCGCCGCTTGCGTGGCTGCTGACGTTGAGCAGTACGCTCCTGGTCATTAATTTATTCAATCTTCTACCGCTGGTGCCGCTCGACGGTGGGCGGTTTTTCGACCTGTTGTTTTTAGCCCGCATTCCGCGCCTGCGAGGTGCATTTGCAGCCCTGGGTGCGCTCGGGATGTTGGGGCTGGGCCTGTGGTTGAAGGCACCTTTGGTTGCGCTGATTGGTGCCGCACTGATGCTGGGTGTGCCGGCACAATTTCATCAGGCAGGTCTGCTGAGCGCTCTGCGCGCGGTCCATCACGGCGGACTCGATGCGGATGGCGCGTGGTTGCGGGCGCTGACCGAACTGTTCAACGCGCCGCGATGGGCCGCCATACCTTACCCACAGCGCCTTGCAGTCGCGCGCAGTATGAGCGCCAGCAGTCTGGCACCGCCGCCCGCCTTCGCCACCGTGGTCGTCGGTGTATTGCTGTACACGTTGAGTCTGGCCATGCCAGTGTGGGTATTCACCCAGCAAGGTGTCGACCTTCTTGCCACGCTAGGCGCGCGTTTTGCCGAGCACCAAGCCGCAGCCGCGCATCGCGATTTCGACGCGGAGATTAGCGCTGCGTCGAGCGCAACGGCGCGCGCCAGCCTGTTGCTGACAGCTGCGGATCAGGCCGAAGACGAGGAGGATTATGCGCGTGCCTACGGCTACTACTTGCGTGCGGCGCATGAGCTAAAGGATTTGCCCGCGGCGCTGTCGATGCGGGTAAAAGCGGTGCTCGGGGTCGCGCGCAACGCTGAGGACAGGGGCGCGGCTAGCACCATGCTCGAGGATTTGCTGGCGAAACTGACAAGCGGCGATCGGGCAACACGCTTGCAGCGCGCGGATGTGCAAGTGGCGCTGAGTGAGGTGTACTCGCCGGCGCTGCAGGCCACCATCCTGCCGCGCATGAGCGAAGTGGTCGCCACGCGCGAAGCGCTACTCGCGCCGGCAGACCGGGATCTGATCGACGCGCGGCAGGTGTTGGCTTGGCACCTGTGGCGGGCCGGTCGTGGGCAGGAGGCTGAGATTCAGCTGCGCGAACGAGTGCGTGCAATTTTAGGTCCGAGCTGCGACCAACAGTGCGCAACGGACAAAGCATGGTTACGCACACAAGCTTACCTGGATCTCGGTTGGCTGCTGCTGGCGACGCAGCAGCATGACGCTGCTGTGCAACTGCTTCGGGATCACGCTGCCCAGTTGCCGAACTCCGCCGCGCAGCAGCAAGCCGCGGGCGATGGTGTGGCCGTATTGCATGGGTGGGTAAGTCAGATGGCTGGCGATTACGCCGGGGCAAGTGCGGCACTTACCACAGCGATGAAAAACGATCAGGCACCGCGTTCGGTGTTCTCCGAGATCCAGCTGCTCATCGACCTGGCCTATTTTGCCGACAAGGCCCGTGATGGCGCCGAGCTTGTGCGGCGCCACCAGGCTTTGCGTCGGCGTGTCGGTGTGTTGCGCGCCAACTACCCCGGTTTATCCGACGAATGGCTACGTGCGGCAGCCGCGGCACCCTACAGCTGGTCGCGTATGCGTTTTGAGGCGGAACTTGAATGGCTCGCCAAGTACGACCCCATCCTGCTCGCCGCGCCCGCCCATGCCAATGAGCGCGCCGACTTGCATTGAAGCGGACCTGCGGGAGTGGCCATGGTGAGCCGCGTTTACTACCATGGAACCTGGACACCATCCATGGGCGCCCCCTCCTACGAAATCGCGATCGACTCGCACTGCGGCTTCTGCAAGAAGAGCGCGGGCTGGCTCAAGTCGCTCGACTGGCGGGACGCCATCCGGATCAATCCGGTCCATGAGCCCGGCATG
>JANOXY010000224.1:0-7357 GCA_031418675.1 Pseudomonadota bacterium | reverse complement strand
GGTTTCCGGACATCGCCGGTAGTGACTGGCTGACGACGCTTGACTTCGCGATGCGTAACTTCAAGGACGAGAGCTTTATCGCGCAATTCCTGTCTCCACGCTTGATACGGCAGTTCCGACTCTTCACCTTGCTGGACGACGACGCGCGCGACACCCTCGCGATTACCGCCATTCATGACGATGGCGGGTACGCCCAGGTGCGGCGTCAGCTCGCGCAGCAATACGCAGCATCGACCTATACACCGGATATCCAGGTGTATCGTGCTGACCTGCGCGGTGATCGCTCTCTGACCTTACGCCATGCCCGCCACCAACGCCGGCCGCTAGCAGGCAGCGCCGACGAGGTGCTGCGCCACGCCGCAATGCTGTGGGGTTGCGATGTGCGCTTGGAAGAAGTTGATGACGAGGGTGGGATCTTGAAGACACGTTTGGTGAAGAGCGCAGCGGAGACTGCCGCCTGATTTTGTGGGTCCACTTGCAGTCGGACTCCCGATGCGGCGGTGGGACGCTCAAGCGCTGCCCTAGCGCCCAGCCACCTCCTTGACCAACTCACCGGCGATAATGAGCTGTCTTACCTGATTGGTTCCCGCCCCGATCTCCATCACTTTGCCACTGCGATACAGACGATTGACCTCGGATTCGTTCAGGAAACCCATGCCGCCATGGATCTGCACGGCGTTATCGAGGATGCGCATGCAGGCCCGACCGGCGTAATAGACGGCGGCCGCTGAGCGCTTATGCACCACACCACGACCACCTTCGCCGACTTCCAGTTCGGCGACTTCGCGGCCGACCTGGTAGGTCAACGCGCGTATGGTTTCAACTTCGGTGTACATATCAGCGAGCATACCCTGGACCAGCTGGAACTCAGCGATCGCGCGTCCGAACTGCTTACGTTGAGTGGCGTAGTCGACGCTTAGATCCAGCGCACGTTGGGCCAGCCCAAGCGCGTAGAAAGCGCCGATGACGCGCTCAATGTCGAGCCCGCTCATCATGATGCCGACGCCTTTGTTTTCTTCACCAACCAGATTCCCGGCCGGCACCCGGCATTCGTCGAATACCAGTTCGCCGGTCGGGCTGCCGCGCCAGCCCATCTTGTCGAGCTTCTGGGCGACACGAAATCCCGCACAGCTGTTCTCGACAATGAAGGCTGAAATGCCATGTTGTTTTTTGTCGGGCGCGGTCTTGGCGTAGACCAGCAGCACGTCTGCAACCGGGCCATTGGTGATGAACAGCTTGCGGCCATTCAATACATAATCGTCACCTTCACGACGTGCGGTGGTGGCCATGCTACCCAGCGCATCGGATCCCGCGCCGGGTTCGGTCATGCCTAGCGCACCGATCGCGCGGCCGGTGGCAAAGCGCGGAAGGTAAGCGCGTTTCTGCTCAGGGGTGGCGTTGCGCACCAGGTTGTGCACGCACAGATTGTCGCTGGCCAACAGCGACGCAGCGAGGCCATGATTCCAATAAGAGATCGCTTCACAGATGAAGCATTGCGCAAGGACGTCAAGCCCGACACCGCCGTATTCACTCGGAATGGTCGCCCCGAGCAGGCCCTGGGTTGCCAGGGCACGAAACTGCGCCTCTGGGAACCAATCCTCTTTGTCCATGCGCGGCGCCAACTCATAAAGCTCATCGCGCCCATAGCGGTAGCTCGTGTCGTAGATCGCCTGATACTCCTCAGCAAAACCGAACGACGCTAAATTGGGAATTGTCATCGCGGTGTTTCCTCAGGCGTAGCTTGTGTTCGGCTTTTAAGGTGCAATAACAAACGTGTGACGATCTTCGTTCAGGCTGATGGTGACCGCTCGGCCGACCACCTGCTCTTCGAAAAGCGCGGCCAAGGTCGTGGCATCGCCCTTCACCATGCGTGCCATCACGCGCGCGTTGTCGGCCACCATGCGAGCGACAACAAAACCGTCGGCCGGTGTGCCCTTGTTGACGATGGCGGCATAAGCCTCGATGCGCGCGGGGCCACGTGCAGTCTCATCGATATGGACGCCGGTAGGGGCTTTGGCCTCGATTTGCGCGGCGCGCGACGAGCACGGTTGCCAGCTTTGCGGCGCACGCCCGCTGTAGACCGCCGCCGAATGTTTGGAAAGGAAGCCGCCGTTGGCAACGATCAGGCCGCGCGCGTCACGATCAGCCCGCAGTTTGTCGATGACCGTCGCGATCGCATGCATGCTGTAGTTGTTACCCGCACCGCCAAAATACGGCAAGCCGCCGGTCAAGGTCAGGGGCCGTGAACCGTCGGTGGGCAAACCGAGCGGCTCGGCGATGGATGACACTGCGATAGGAAAACAGCTGTAGAAGTCGAGGTATTTTATGTCGCCTATGGTGAGGTCGGCCGCGGCGAGGGCACCGCGTACGGCCAGATTCTGGGCCTGGGAGGCCGCCAGATCGGGGCGATGCAATACGGTCTGGTCGTCCACATCGGCGTAGCTGCGCAGGTACACCCAGCGTGCTTCGGGGATACCAAGTTCACGCGCCGTCCCAACCGAGGTCATCAAAACCGACGCGCCTTGGTTAACAGCGTCCTGAGCCACCATCCATTTGGTATAGGGTTCGCACAGCAAATAGTTCTGGGCTGAGACCGTGGCGAGAAAGTCCTCATCGTGGGCGGTCGGGAACTGCGCATAGGGATGGGCGGCAGCAGTCGCGGTGAAATGGGCGAACAGCCGCGCAACGTCGCGCCGACAGGCATCGGTCGAGAGGCCCCGTGCATGGCGTCGCGCTTGTTCGAACATCGCGTAAACATGGATAGGCCACACCACGCCGTGGCGTCGCTCGTAGGGTGCAACGAAGCTGGCGCCTGGCCAGCGATCTTCATATTCGCCGCTGGCCTCTTCGTTCCAATCGAGTGCAAAACCGCGTCGGGTGGCCTCACGGATGGTCGCGATCGCCTCGGCGCCGGTTAATAGCGCCATGCGCAGTTCGCCGGCATGGATGCGCTCCGCCATTTGATTGACCAAGCGCTGTGGCGACTGGCCGCCCACTTCGGCGTAGATGGCGTGACTGGGATGGGCACCCAGTCGCTTGGCGATCGACCACGGCACGTTGTTGGTCGAACCAAAAGGATTGGGCCACATGGAACGATCTTCGAGCGAATGTTCGAACATGCGGATCACCACCAACATGTCGATTTCGGCGGCAAGCGCGCGCCTCGCCTGCGCATCGTCGAGTGCGCGTTGTGCTGCGATGGCGGCGATATCAACCGGGGATTTGAGGACTTGAGCGGAGCTCATGTCACGACCCACATACTGACCGGCGCCGACGAGGATAGGGGTATTGTCCAGCATGATGAGCGACTCTCCGCCGCCTGCCAGCGGCCGCGCGGCAAGCGATTAGTAGAACGAGGGGCCAAACCATAACATAGGCAGCGCAGCCTCGAGTGCGCCGTCAGTCCCGCACCAGCGGCGACGCGGGCTGTGCGCCTGACCACGATGTCTCAAAGTGTATGATTGTGACTGACAGGTCGCTTCGCGCGCCGGCACCATGAAGACCTGCGGCGCGCTTTCTATGCGGACCGCAGCGCGAGATTTGCCAGCCCGGATACGCGTGATGATGGTAGCGTCGAGCGCGGCGGCTAAACAGAAGGGCATTTGGCCCTCACCCATAGACCCAGGTATCCGTCATGGCACGCACTCTTATCGATATCTCCATGCCCCTCGAAAACAACGTGGTGTCCGATCCGCCCGGCTACGGCCCGCATATCGAATACGTTACGCATCAACAATCCGCCAAAGATGTCGTGCAATTTTTCCCCGGCATGACGGAGAGTGATTTGCCCGATAGCGAAGGCTGGGCCATTGAGTGGATCAAACTCATGACCCACAACGGCACTCATCTCGATGCGCCCTATCATTTCCATTCGACGATGAACAAAGGCGAACGCGCCATTACCATCGACGAAGTACCCCTGGATTGGTGTTTGCAACCGGCTATCAAGCTCGACTTTCGTCATTTTGCCGATGGTTATGTGGTGACCGCAGCCGATGTCGACGCCGAACTGCAGCGTATCGGCCATACGCTCGCACCGCTCGAGATAGTGGTAGTCAATACCCGCGCTGGACAACGCTATGGCCAGGCGGACTATGTTGCCAGTGGTTGCGGTATGGGCCGCGAAGCGACGCTCTATCTGCTCGAACGCGGCGTGCGTCTGACCGGCACCGATGGCTGGAGCTGGGATGCACCGTTTGTTCATACCAAGGACAAATATGCTGAGACCGCTAACCCTGCGCTGATCTGGGAGGGCCACAAGGCCGGCCGCGACATTGGCTATTGTCATCTTGAAAAATTGCATAACCTCGAAGCCCTGCCCGATGTTGGCTTCATGGTGAGTTGTTTTCCGGTGAAAATTCGCGGTGCGTCGGCAGGCTGGACACGCGCCGTGGCAATTATCGACCGCTAGTCCGCAACAGGATTCTGCGCTTGTTGTAGGTCCGAATTTATTCGGACATTTTCAACGCCGAGCCGATAAGCCCATCGTGCCTTGAATGTCCGACTGAAGTCGGACCTACAGATGAGCGTAGCGCGCACCACCGTGGCCAACCAATTAACGTCTATTGTGCAAGGATATCAAGCGCGATATCACGATCGCCAGGAACAGCACACCACTCATCTGTTCGATCATCACCACCGAACGCGCATAGTCCGAGACCGGCGTAATCTCGCCAAAGCCAACGCTGGTCAGGCAGGTGAAGCTGAAATACACCAGGTCCCACCAACCCACCACATTGTCAGGGTTATTGGCCGGATTGATGTAGAACGAGCCGGGTGCCAGTTGTTCAATCCCTGCCAGCAGAAAGCTGAAGGCAAACGCCATCAACACGTATAGCGAGGCCGCGGCGTAAAGTTCGTCCAATGTCATGTTGTCGTCGCTCAAGATGTAGCGCAGCAAGCACACGATGACAAAGGTGTGGAACGCGCACTGCGCGGCAAGGTTCAACAGGATGGCCATGTGATTGGGCCAGAACGCGACTATGGCGTTCAAGACAATGGCGGGCACGAGCAGGATATAGCCCAGGCGCGACTCGCTGCCGCTGGAGCGCGCTGCACGCAGCGCCAGCACTAGAATCAGCCAGTCGCCCATGGCGAGCGCCGCTCTGCCATGGGCCTGGGTTTGCAGGAACGGATAGAGCGCGACTTGCGCGATCAAGGCCAGCAGCAAAAACAGATTGGGGATCTGCCATAAACGCGCCATCACGACGGTATGCTCCCGATCCGCAATATGCAGACCAGCAGCGCCGCCGCGGCGAAGCCCGCAATGGTCAGCGGCACAAAGCGCGAACCGGTGCGGACATGCCAGGCGTAAACGCCTGCAAACACCGCGTGAGCAATGATCGCTCGGGTCAACATCGGCAACGACGCCTGGGTGTAAGGCGACATGTCGTAGGCCGCATAGGCCAGCAGCAGACCGGCTGCCGTCAGGATGACAAGCACGATGCCACGCAGCAACAGCCCTGTTATCGCGCGGCGCGCGACACTGGCGGGATCCGGCTCGACACGCAATCGCGCGTCACGCTCACGCGCGGCGGCACGACGCTCGTTACGGGCGCGGCGCGCAGCTGTCATAACAAGGTCTGAGCATAGCCGTCGATAACCCGTTCCATCGCATCCTGGCCCGGCACAAAGGCTGCCAACACCACTTGATGCACGCCGGCATCTTCATAACGCTCGAGCATGTCGCGATCGCAGGTATTGGCGTAGGGCGAAACCGCGATCTGGACGTCATCGATATTGCGGCCTTCGCGCGCACAATGTGCTTGCAGCAGCGCGAGTTTGTCCGGCACCTGCTCGGGCAGCACATCCACGCCATACCAATGCCCGAAGCGCGCCACACGGCGCAGGGCGGCGTCGCCTTCGCCGCCGAACCACAGCGGAGGATGGGGTTTTTGCACTGGCTTCGGATATTGCCAGCATTCCGGCAGCGAATAGAACTCGCCTGCGTAACTCGAGGTGCCGTCGGCCCACAGTTTTTGCATCATGCGCAGATAGTCGTCTGAACGCGCGCCGCGGCGCGCGAAGGGCACACCCAAGGCGGTGAATTCTTCCGCCAGCCAGCCCACGCCGATGCCAAAATCAAACCTTCCGCCGGACAATACATCCAGGTCGGCTGCCTGTTTGGCGGTCAAGGCCGGATTGCGTTGCGGTAACACGACCACGCCGGTGGCGAGACGTAAACGTGTGGTGTGGGCAGCAATGAAACTCAGCAGAGCGAAGGGTTCCAGGCCCAGCAGTTTGGGATCGACCGGGAACGAGCCGTCTTTGGCATAGGGGTAAGCCGAAGAAATCACCTTGGGAATGAGGATGTGATCAACTGCCCATACCGCATGGAATCCGCGTTGTTCAAGCCCGCGAGCAATGCGCGCCACATAATCTGGCGCCGCCGTGTCACCGCCGAACAGCGGCATTATTCCTACTTTCATGCAGTGGTTCCCCCGTCAGGTATCTGATGCGGCCGCAAGCCTGGCTGCGCACAATAAACGAGAGTCTGCCGTAAGCGTGGGCCGAGTGCACGTCGCCAAGGTGCTGTCCCAGGGCCTTGTGCACGGTAGAATCCGCGCGCTCTTAAACCCCCGTAGCGAGAAACCCATGTCCCAGTTCGACAATGTCAGCGTGATCAAAAAAGCCAATATCTATTTCGACGGAAAATGTGTGAGCCACACCGTGTTACTTGCCGACGGCACGCGCAAATCAGTCGGAGTAATACTGCCTGCGACACTCACTTTCACTACCAGTGGACCGGAAGTGATGGAGTTGTTAGGTGGCCGTGCCCGTGTGCGCCTGGCCGGCGAACAGACCTGGACCGACTACGCTGGCGCTACGCGCTTCAGCGTGCCAGCCAATAGTCACTTCGATATCGAGGTGCTGGAAGCAGTAGATTACGTTTGTCATTTTGGATGACAGCACGCTCCTGCAGGTTCAACTTCAGTCAGACATTCCAAGGTCCGCCGCGCAAACACGCGCTGGCGTGGAATGTCGGGCTGAGGTCGAAGCTGCGCGACAGGTGCTCTACAACTTTCCCGCCGCGCGCAAGCTCGCCACCTGTTTATCCTGTCCTAGCGCCCCACTCCCGTAGAGTGCCGCAACCCGCTCCGGGGTATAACCCAACTGCTGCAAAAGAATCTCTTCATTG
Organism: Pseudomonadota bacterium; assembly: GCA_031418675.1. Taxonomy (GTDB): domain Bacteria; phylum Pseudomonadota; class Gammaproteobacteria; genus JADJYF01. The sequence continues at coordinate 219 of JANOXY010000224.1, read as the reverse complement.
TGCTCGCCAAGATAGGGCGCACGAAACGGAATGCTCATCTCCAGGGTCGAGAGTTTGAACGGCGAGCGCGCCACCGGTGTGCTACCCAAGTGTGGATGGGGCAAGTCCTGAAACAATTCCCGCGCGGCATGTTGGGGATGTTTGGGTACGTCGGGGATATCGAGGATAGGCGCCGACGGCACACGCGCCTGGGCCAGTGCCGCCAGCGCGTCGGCGTCG
>JANOXY010000223.1:0-4716 GCA_031418675.1 Pseudomonadota bacterium | reverse complement strand
TTGATATTTCTGTAAATCATGACGATGATTGCGAGTCCGACGGCTACTTCTGCGGCGGCAACTGCCATGATAAAAAAGACGAAAATTTGACCTGCGGGATCAGATTTATACGATGAAAATGCGGCTAACAATAAATTGACGGCATTGAGCATCAACTCAACCGACAGGAAAATAATAATCGCATTTCGACGAGTCAATACGCCAACGATTCCGATACAAAATAATGCGGTGCTAAACCATATATAATTCTGCAAAGGAACGAGTCGGATAATGTCAGGTATTTGTTGCATGATGTTTGTTTTTTCGTAATAATTGCAAAAATACGGCTTTGCCTTTAAAATTGAAAAGTTTATCGTTTACTTATTATTAAATCCTCTCAATTTTATCTCCGTCAATTTCCGTTTTGTATCAATCGGAAAGTCACCTTTCATAATCCAATCATAATAGGAAGGCTCTTCTTTCAATACTTGCAAGACAGGTTTTCCAGCGTGTTTCCCAAAATTATCGGCAGCCCCCAGACCGTGGCCGATGAACTCGAGCGCTGGATGGACGAAACCGACTGCGATGGTTTTAATCTGGCCCCGGTCACACAACCTCAAGGGTTTGCAGACTTCGTTGACCTGGTCGTGCCGGAACTGCAAAAACGCGGACGCATGCGCGCACACTACGAAGCGGACACCATGCGTGAATCACACTTTGGCGTGGGCCATCAGCACCTGGATAAAAACCATATTGCCTATCGCAGCTTGCCGCCTTGGAAGCGGGCAGCTGCGCGCAACAATTAACACCGTCGCAAGACGACCCTGGACGAGCGCGTCAAAGGAACAAGCTATGCGTTTTGCTTACATGACCGACACCCATTTTGGCGGCTACGATCAGCACATCCCGTCGCGACTTGAAGTTGCTGCAGCGGGCGATGAGCTGTTGGCTGAAGCACAAGCCGCCGAAGAAGTGGGCTTCGATGGTCTCTGGTTACCCGAGCGCCACGCACGGCCGGAAACCTATTTCCCGTCCATTCTCACGGTCGCGACGGCCATGGTGGCACGCACCACGCGTATTCAGGTGGCAACGGCGGTGTTGCAGCCGACCTATTACCACCCCATCCATCTGGCGGAGCAATTGGCGCAGATCGATTTGTTGTCCAAGGGCCGCCTGGTATTCGGTGCCGGCGTTGGTTACCACCAAGATTATTTCCGATTGTTTGGTGTGCCGACACGGCGCAAGAACGCACGCTTCGATGAGATCCTGCAGATCATCGAGGGTGTCTGGGGGCAGGAACGCTACTCACACAAGGGTGAGTTCTATCAATACGACGACATCCTGCTCACGCCCAAACCCTATCAGCAGCCACGACCACCGATCTGGATCGGGGCATTTTTTGACAACGGCATTGAACGGGCGACCCATTGGGATGGCTGGATATGGGGCCACCAGCCGGAGATCGAAACCGCCAGGGAGCGGATTGATTTTTGGCGTGAACGGGCCGACAAGAACGACCGCAAAAATTGGCAAGTGGGGCTCATTATCGAAGGCTGGCTAGGTGACGATCAAAATCAGGTGCGCAAACAGCATGGGCACCGCTGGGTACGTGAGCTGGCCTTCTACCAGGAGAATGGCATGGAGCCGAGTGCCGAGGCCGTGTCGGTCGAAGCGCTGGAAAAACAATTCCTGATCCTGGGTAACGCCCAGCACTGGGTTGATCGCCTGGGCGAGATGCAGGACAAACTCAAACCCGACTGGATCTGTATCCGCACCCGCACCCCCAAACCCGAGGTCGGTTATTACCCCGATGCCGCCGAAGCGCTGGAGTGCATCTATCGGCTGGGAGAAGAAGTGATCAGGCACTTCCATCATCGTTAGTGCATCGTCAGGTGTTCGCCTACTGAAGCAGAGGAGTGTTGGCCGTGTTGGGAACCGACTGGTATTTCGATGATGCGCTGGCCATTGGGCAGGCGCTGCAAGCGCGTGAAGTGTCATCGCTGGAATTGACCGAAGCAATGCTGGCCCGCATCGGTAAGATCGATAGCGAGCTGGGCGCCTATATCACCGTGACGGCCGAACTCGCCTGCGCCCAGGCCCGCGCCGCAGACGCCGATCTCGCACGTGGCATGGTGCGCGGCCCGCTGCATGGTGTGCCGATCGCGGTGAAGGACATTTACGACACCGCTGGGATCACCACCACCGCCGGCATGGGCATCCACCGTGCGCGCGTGCCGAACAGCGACGCCACGGTCATCAAGCGCCTGCGGGAAGCCGGCACCGTGCTGCTGGGCAAACTCACCCTGACCGAAGGTGTGTATGCCGAACATCGCCCGCCCTTCCCGGCACCGCGCAATCCCTGGCACGCGGAGCGTTGGTCAGGGGCTTCGTCCAGTGGCTGTGGTGTGGCCGTTGCCGCCGGTCTGTGTTTTGCCGCGCTGGGATCAGAAACCGGCGGTTCAATTCGTCTGCCGTCGGCGGCCAATGGCATCAGTGGACTCAAACCCACCTGGGGCCGAGTCTCCCGCCACGGCGCGTTCGAACTGGCGGCCACCCTTGATCACGTCGGGCCGATGGCGCGCCATGCCGCCGATGCCGGCGCCATGCTCGGCATCATCGCCGGACCTGACCCGCTTGACCCGACCGCAGCACAGATCGGCGTGCCCGATTATCTTGCCGTCGACCGCAGCAGCTTGCGCGGTGTGCGTATTGGTGTTGATCACCTTTGGCTGAGCACGACCGTCGATAGCGACACCCTCGCGGCACTGGAGCGTGCGCTGGCGGTGCTGGTTGAGCTTGGCGCGCAACTTATCGACGTGCGTGTGCCCGATGTGAGCGAGATGATCTGGGACTGGTTTCCGATCTGTGCCGTGCAGACCGCGCTTGTGCACGCCGACACCTATCCGGCCCGCCGCGATGAATACGGACCGGCGCTGTCGGCACTGCTGGACAGCGGTCTGGCGCTGTCAGGTATCGATTATCAGAAGCTGTTATTACGGCGGCTGGATTTCAGCGGACGGGTGCAAACACTGTTGACGACCGTCGATGTCCTGGCGATGCCGGTGCTCGGCTTTCCCGTGCCGAGTCTGGCCCGCATGCAAAACGTCGACGACGACATCATCGCCGGCTTCCATCGTTTCACCTGCCCGTTCAACCTGTCGGGCAACCCTGCCATCGTGCTGCGCAATGGCTTCGGCGCTGAACACGTGCCGATCGTGTTCCAACTCATCGGTCGACATTTTGATGAAGCGCTGCTGGTGAGGGCCGGTGCCGCGTATCAGGCCGCCAGCGATTGGCATCGTGTGCAGCCCTCGTTATAGATCGAATACATCAACCGATGTCGCATCTACCGAATCGCACCTCTCGACCACACCTCAGCGCCCGTGATGCGCGCTCAACATCGCGCGCCAACCACCGTGCACGGTGACATCTTCGGCACCGTCCATGCCGATGGCCTCACACACAAAACCTTTTGCGCTGCTGCCATCGGCCAGCATCACGCTACCGATCGCGAGCGGCGGGCTAATGCCAGCGAGAAAGCTGCCGATGGTCGCAAGCGGTAAGCGCCACACTTCCACGGCGATCGCCGCGCCGCCCGCGGCCACACGCACCAGGCCCGGCCGCAGCGGCGGGCCGCCGGGCAGGGCATACAAGCGGTAACAAGGTGCGGTGGTCGTGATCTGTTCGAGTATGCCACCGCGTTCCGTCAATTGATGGTTGAGCGGCAAACCCGACAGGTGTGCACCACAGACGACAATTCGCAGTGCGCCCGTGTCCGGGCTGGGCGGCAGCACAGACGGCAATCGCTGTGTTGTCCCCACTGGAATACCGAGCGCGCGATGCAGGCGATCGGCGTAAACAAGCAAGGACTGATCGCTGAAGGCGGGCCCGAACAGCGTCACGCCGTAAGGCAGACCGTTGGCTGCGAACCCCGCCGGCACGGCCACCGCCGCATAATCGAGCAGGTTCATGAAATTGGTGTAATAACCGAGCGTTGAGTTGCATGTGATGGGTTCACGCTGCTCGTCGTCGATGCGAAAGATGGTCGGCGCCGTTGGCGTCATGATGCAGTCCACGGTCGTGAGTACCGTATCGGCATCGCGCTTCAAGGCTTGCAGGCGATGCAGCGCGTCGAAACAATCAACCGCGCTATGTGCTGCCGCCGGCTCGATAATCGCACGGGTTATTGGATGCAGGGTCTCGGGCTGCTGCTCGATGAACCCGCGTATCGCCGCATAACGCTCGGCCACCCACGGTCCTTCATAAAGCAGGCGTGCGGCGGCGAGCATGGCGTCCAGATTCACTGGGTAGATCACCGCACCCTGGGCTTGCAATGCCGCAACGGCGCGATCAAATGCGCGCTGGGTTTCGACGTCACCAGCAGTCTCGAGCGTGGCCGGCACGCCGACCACAAAAGCTTCGCGTGCCGGCGCCATAACAACCGCCGGCCGCGCATAGGGATCTGCAGCATCAAAGGCGGCGATCACGCTCATCACGCGCTGCGCGTCGGCTGCATCGAGCGCAAACACCGACACACAATCGAGGCTCTGACAGGCCGGCACAACACCCCGTGCACTCACCAGTCCACGGGTCGGTTTCACACCGATCAGATTATTGAACGCAGCCGGCACACGACCCGATCCGGCGGTGTCCGTGCCGAGCGCAAATGAGACCAGGCCCAGCGCCACCGCAACGGCCGAGCCTGCACTCGAGCCACCGGACACATAAGCGCGATCG
>JANOXY010000222.1:0-3311 GCA_031418675.1 Pseudomonadota bacterium | reverse complement strand
CACCGGACTGTGACAGCACGTTGCCGAACACGGTCGAGTGGCGCAGCGCAATCAGCGCCGCCGCTAATGCCCCGGCACTTGAACCACCAATGGTGACGTCGCGCGGATTAGTGCTGATGGCATAACTCGCTCGTAACTGTGGCACTAATTCACCGACGATGGCATCTCCGAGGGCATCCGCGCCCTCATAACCCAATTCAACAGCGCGATTAATGGAATTAATAAAGCACACGACCACAGGGCGAATCCGTCCATCGTTAATGAGGTTGTCAAGGGTTGCTGTGGCGTTGATGGAATTGGCGTCCACGTAGGAGGAACCGTCAAACAGCACGATGAGCGGCAGTGCCGCCGCTGTTCGCGAATAGCCCGGCGGTGTATAAACCCACATATCGCGCGCGTTCTTTAATGCCTCAGAATTGAATCGTGCTGCTACGACCGCCCCGCGTCTTACCGGTGTTCTTAAGTACCACTGCGAGTCAGGAGCACCCGGTGTGTCGAGCACTGAGTTCACGTCGACAGCAGAACTGGAATCATTCGGAAAGACGAGCAGGTTCAATGGATCCAACCGAGCGGTGAACAGAAAATCACCATTGCGGTAGTTTGGTGCGAGCCAGTACGAGAATCGACTCCCTCGACGAATCTGTATGGTCTTGTACCAGACATCGGTGTTCGGCAGATGTGTCATGTAGTAGTCATCACCTCGAAGGACGGCCATCGGCCATCCCACGAGCACATTGTGTGTCTCAAAACCTTCGCGCCAGATGAACGTGACTAACTGTTCCTCATCGCGACCTTTTATTGACTCTACGAGCGGGCCCTTTCCCTCAACTTCCCTCCAGAAGGCGTCCACCGCGATGCGAGCCCCGCTCGCGACGTCACGCTCAAGTCGCTGAATGCGCTCGCTCGTATGCACAATTTTCGGCGTGGTTGACACGTCACGCATCCGCTCCGCTACGGCCTGCCGGTCCATTTGCAGCGTATAGGTGCCGGCTCGGTTTCCAGAGGCCATGATGCGAATTTGATAGGTCCCGGAGGTCGGGGCGGCGAAGCCAACGCGACGCGCGGCGGTTCCTCCAAGGTAGAAGCCTTTGATGCGTGCCCCTGAAACGCCGCGGCTCGCGCTATCGAGGAACTGGACTCGTCCGTCTGGGCCCAGGAGTTCGACTGGCCCGGCCACAACATCGCCGGCGTCGACTGTAAAGGTGTAGGTGTGAGTCTCGCCGGCCGCAATGTTGAGACTTATTTTCTGGCCAAATTGAAGGACGTCTTGGGCACCCGCCTGCACCGCCGACAAGAGAAAGACCGCGATACACAGACCGAATCTCATCAGAGACCTGCTTCGTCGGGATACGTTGTGTGACTGCAAATCGTGCCGTTGCTTTCGCCGAACATGTTCGCTGTCGGCCGCACATACTTCGTCGAGTGTGGAGACTGCACGCGGGCCGTATTATGCCCGAATAGCGATGGAACTCGGTGCTGTCGAACGGGTGTAAGTCATCGAGGGGGTTCGAACCCGTCGGCCAGACGAAAGACCCTGATATTGGTATGTTTTACACCGATACGGATTGCCGGGCGGGGCCGACTGGAGTGACGCGGATTCAGCAACACGGAAACCGCGTCGAGTGAGACGTCCGCCTTCGCGCTAGCTTCGGCGGGACAGGGATTGCACGCGCGATTCCGGCACAGACCCGGCCGCGAATCGGAAGCGCGCGTCTCGGGGAGTGTCGCAATCCGGCGAACGAGATGCGGTTTCCCGCGTCACTCCTGTGGAGGCCACGGCCGGCGATCCAGCCGGGATTCGCTGGGCCGTGCAGGCGTGTCCGACCCGCCTCTACTTGCGGCTGTGCCCCAGGCAACCCCAAGAAGGGGTTGCCTCCACCGGTATAATCCCCGCCATGAAGCGCGTCATTTCGCTCGCCGCCCTTATTGCCGGACTTCTGCCCTTCCTCGTGCACGCACAAGGGGCGAATGCGAAGGCGGATCCGAAATCGCCGACGGCCGACCGGCTGCCCATCTACGAGATCGATCCCACCTGGCCGCCGACGCTGCCCAACGACTGGATTCTCGGCGACATCCGCGGCCTGTTCGTGGACGACAAGGATCACCTCTGGGTGATCCACATGCCGTCGAGCCTGACGGATCAGGAAATCGGCGCGGCCTCGAAGCCGCCGATTGCCGACTGCTGCATCCCTGCCCCGCCGGTCCTCGAACTGGATGCCGAAGGCAAGGTGCTGCGCTCGTGGGGCGGGCCGAGCAAGGACTACACCTGGTACGACCAGGAGCACGGCATCTACATCGACCACAAAGGCTTCGTCTGGACCGGCACCAGCAACGGCATGCACGTGATGAAGTTCACGCAGGACGGCAAGCACGTGCTGACCATCGGCGAGCCCGGCGTTAACAAGGGCAGCAACGATCCGGATCACCTGGGCGGGCCAGCTAACTTTTATGTCGAGCCGAAGACCAACGAGCTGTTTATTGCCGACGGCTACATCAACAAGCGCGTGGTGGTGTACGACGCCGAGACCGGCAAGTACAAGCGGCACTGGGGCGCGTACGGCAAGGTGCCGGACGACACGCAGAAATATTCGTATCCGGTGAAGCTCGATAGCCCGCCGCAGCAGTACTCCACGTTGCACGGGCTAGTGGGATCGAAGGATGGGCTGATCTACGTATCCGACCGCCGCGGCAATCGCATCCAGGTGTTCCGCCAGAACGGCGAGTACCTGATGGAACGGTTCGTTCGCCCCGAAACTGGCGCCTCGGGCAGCGGCTTCAGCCTGCAGTTTTCGCGCGATGCGGAGCAGAGCCTGCTCTACCTGATCGACGGCACCAACCAGCGCGTGTGGATTCTGCGCCGCAAGGACCTGGCGATTCTCGATCGCTTCGGCAAGCCGGGCCGGCAAGCCGGCGAGTTCATCCGCGCGCACATGGTGGCGATTGATTCGAAGAGCCGGATGTACACCGGCGAAGCTGGCAACGGCCGGCGAATGCAGCGCTGGATTCACAAGGGCACGCGGCCGGCAGCCAGCGTGAAGCCGCCACTGGCGGCCAACCCGCCGAAGTAGCGGAGGCTTGAATGGACCTTACAACAAGGCTAGAATAGCCCTGTGAGGAAAACCAGCATTACCGACGCCAAGAACGGCCTGAGCGCGCTGATTGCGCGAGTCCGCCACGGCGAGACGATCATCATCGAGGATCGTGGCGTGCCGGTGGCACGGCTGGAACCGGTGGTCGCCAGCGGGCGCCGAGACGTCGAGGGCCGCGCGGCGCGCCTCCAGCGCCAGGGCGTCCTGCGACCGGCGCTGTCG
>JANOXY010000221.1:0-6699 GCA_031418675.1 Pseudomonadota bacterium | reverse complement strand
GTGATGGTATCGCCGACTTTGAACATGCGGGTCAGGATAATGACGAGCCCGGCACCGTAGTTCGATACCGGCCCCTGGATGGCGAAGCTTGCACCAACCGCGAGACCGCCGAGGGCTGCGATCAGGGGCGTCATACTGATGCCCAGTTTGCCCAGGGCGATGATCACGAACAGGCCCAGCACCAGCAAGCGTGCCGTACTGGCGATGAACTGGCGCAAGGTAATGTCGACGTTGCGCTTTTCCTGCACGCGCAGCAGCACGCGTGCCAGCCAATTGGCCACCATGATACCGGCGATGAGAATGATGACCGCGCCAGCGATCTGGAAGGCATACGCGACCAGGAAGTTGATTACCAGCTGCCCAACTTGCTGCAAGCCCGCCAGTTCCTGAGGCATGTTTTTCCCCTTCTGTGATTGAACGCCGTCGCCACGGTGAGACCTCAGGATAGGCAAATTTTCGACACGGGTACACCGATGGGCTAGGTGAAATCCACCACAGCAATGCACTGCTGTGGCCGGCTGTGATTTGTTAGGATGGATTACGACGTTATCGCAGGCCCGTCACCGCTGACCGGACTGGCAGAGATGGGCTCTCACAATCGAAAACCATTAGACAGTGCGCGCTTTGCTAAACCGCGAGCCCTGCGCGCGGGAGACCTGAGCAATGAGCAACGCGCAAGCGACCACGCGTGATCCACGCATCGTCATCATCGGCGCCGGCATGGCCGGCGTTCTCACCGCCATCAAGTTGGACGAGGCGGGTTATAGCGACTACGTGATCTATGAAAAGAGCAGTCGTGTTGGTGGCACCTGGCGCGAGAACACCTATCCCGGTGTCGCCTGCGATGTACCTGCCCACGGTTATACCTACTCCTTCGAACCCAACCCCGATTGGAGCCAGACATTTGCCCCCGGCCCCGAGATCCATGCGTATTTCGAAAGGGTTGCCCATAAGTATGGCGTGACCGACAAGGTGCGTTTTAATGAGGAGGTCCCGGAGTGCGTCTTTCGCGATGGCCGTTGGCACCTGCGCACCTCGACCGGCCGTACAGACGTCGCCGACGTTGTCATCGCGGCCACCGGCGTTTTGCATCACCCCCAGGTTGCCGATATTGCCGGACTGGGGAGTTTTGCCGGTGCTTGTTTTCACACCGCGCGCTGGGATCACAGTGTGCCCTTGGAGGGCAAGCGCGTCGGTGTGATCGGGACCGGTTCCACTGCCATTCAGATCACCTCGGCGCTGGTTAAAAAGGTTGCACATTTCGACCTGTTTCAGCGCACCGCCCAGTGGGTCATGCCGATTGAGAACAGCATTTACAGCGAGGCCGACAAAGCCGAGTTTCGCAATGACCCGCGCCGTCTGAGCGATGAGATCAACAAGATCACCGGCTTCTTTGATGAATTCGCCAATGCCGTCATCGATTCCGAGTCCGCTGAAATGAAGGCCATCGAGGCCGCCTGTCTGGCTAATCTTGAAAATAACGTGCGCGATGCGTTTTTACGCGAGAAGCTGCGGCCGAACTATCGCGCCGGCTGCAAACGCATGATTTTTTCGTGGGACTTCTACGACGCCATTCAGCACCCCAACGCAAGTCTGATCACCGAGACTATCGAGCGTGTTGAAGCCAAGGGAGTGCGCACCAGCGATGGCAAACTGCATGAACTGGACGTGCTGGTGCTGGCTACGGGTTTTCGCGCCGATGCCTTTATTCGTCCGACCACGGTATTGGGTCGTAATGGTGCGAATCTCGACGACGTTTGGGCGGACCATCCAGTTGCCTATCTGTCCATTTCGATTCCGCAGTTTCCCAATTTTTTCATGCTCAACGGTCCCAATGGTCCGGTTGGCAATTTTTCTTTGATCCGCATCGCCGAGTCACAGGTCGCCTACATCCTGCAATTGCTCGAACAGATCCGCGCCGGCAAGTGCCGCGAGATCAGTGTCAGTGCAGCGGCGTCGGAGCGTTTTGAAGTCGAACGGGGTGGGGCCGCCAAAAAATCCATATGGGCGACCGGTTGCAAGAGCTGGTATCTGGATAAACACGGTATACCGGCCAGCTGGCCATGGACGCCAACGCGCTTCTTTAACGAGATGCAGGCACCCAAGCTCGAGGCCTACGAGCTGGCGGGCTGACAGCGCGCCCGCTGCAAGCGGAAAGCTCACACAGTTGCCGGCGCGTGGCGCGCCGGCGTTAACGGCCGATCAGACGCTGGAGTCCGGCTCTTGCGGGGCATCCAGATAGCGCCCCAGGTAGAGCCCTTGGGCGATCATGAATACGAAGGTCAGGCCTGGGCCACCAAACATATTGAAGTTGACCCAGGTCTCTTCGGAAAATTGCTCTGCGATGAAGAGGTTCAGCAGACCTGAGAATGCGAAGAAGCCGATCCAGCTGTAATTCACTATGCGCCATACCCGATCGGGCAAAACCAGCTGGCCGCTGAGCATGACACGGATAAAGTTCTTGCCCAGCACCAATTCGCCGCCGAGCAGGATCAGACCAAACAACCAATCGGACACCGTCGAGCGCCATTTGATGATGGCGGGGTCGTGGAATATCAAGGTCGCGATGCTCATCACCACCATGATGGTGAGGGTGATCCAGAGGATCTTGTCTATGCGTTGCCGGCAAACCAATAGGACCCCGACCTGCACGAAGGTCGCGAGCATGGCGAGCTGAGTGGCACAGGCCATCGGCAGCTGGTCTGCGGGCAGCGACGCGTCTAGTCCCAGCAGACCGAGCATGACGTTGATGAAGGTATCGGCCAGTTCCGGCCATTGTTTGGCGCCGTAGTAGCCGCCGAAAAAAACCAGCAGGGGGAGAAAGTCGAGTAACGATTTCATGCGCTCTGGGTCAGATCCTTGGCCGTGGCGGTGTTGTGTTATTTCTCAATGATAACCACGCGAGCTCTATTGCGGTGGAGAGGTGCGGATACACCAAAGGTTAAGCTTTGTTACGGCCGACCCGATTATTTACCTTGGTCCGCTGACCAGGCACGAAGGTTCAATCGCGTGTGAGGCTCAGCGCAGTGCTGCTTCAAGTCGCTCGCAGTAGGTTTTCAGGATTGTTACTCGCGCGACGCGTTTGTCGTTGGCGGCTACCAGCGTCCATGGTGCTATGTCGGTGCTGGTATGCACCACCATATCTGTCACGGCGCGTTCATAATCCGCCCAGCGCTCACGGTTGCGCCAATCGTCGGCGGTGATTTTATGTTGTTTCCAGGGTATTTGCTCGCGTTCGCGAAAGCGTCGCAACTGTTCGCGTTGATCAATGTGCAGCCAGAATTTCAGCACCACCGTGCCGTGGTCCACCAACTGCTCTTCAAAGGAATTAATTTCGTTGTAGGCCCGTTGCCAGGCGAGCTCGCTGGCAAAGCCTTCGACACGCTCGACCAGCACCCGGCCGTACCATGAGCGGTCATAAAGCGTGTGAAAACCGTGGCGTGGAACATGACGCCAGAAGCGCCACAAATAATGATGCGCCTGCTCTTCATCGCTGGGCGCGGCGATTGAGATCACCCGGTACAGGCGTGCGTCCATGGCCTGGGTGACACGCCGAATCGCGCCGCCTTTGCCGGCGGCATCCCAGCCTTCGAACACCGCCACCGTCGTCACGCCGCGCGCTTTGGCTTGCCATGCAAGCTCGTAGAGTCTGTCGCCATATTTTTCCATGGCCTGACGATAGGGCTTGTCCTCCAGTGTGCTGTCCAGGGGGACCTTGGCCAGTACGCTCGGTTCTCCGGCTTTTTGCAGGGCTGGCGAGGTGACGGTCACGCGACCGCTTGAGGGCGGCGCCTGATCAAAACGCGCCTGGATGCGCTCAAGTACGATTTCGCCGACCCGCACGTCGCGGTAGCGGGTATTGTGTGCTTCGATGATGTGCCACGGCGCATGTGAAACATCGGTTTTGCGCAGGGCCCGCTCGGAGACTTTGACAAAACGCTCATAGCGGTTTGCATAACGCTTGGTCAGCGGGCCGATTCTGGCACTGTCACCCTTGGCGTCGGCTGCCAGGCGTTTTAACTGTGCTTTTTTTGAGAGATGAAACCAGAGCTTGATGATCAGCGCACCGTCGTCGACCAGCATGTCTTCGAAATGGCGGATACGTTCAAGTTCGCGGTCGAATTTGTCACGCTTGGAGTACTTCAGCGCGAGGTCGATAATGGGTCGTGTGTACCACGAACCAAATAACACCGCGATGCGGCCGGTGGGCGGCAGCGCACGCCAGAAGCGCCAGTAGCGTGGACGCTGACGTTCTTCGTCGGTCTCGTCCCAGAAGGCATGGGTTTGCAGCCCGCGCGCGTCCATCCAACGATGCAGCAGACTGACAACATCACCCTTGCCCGCACCTTCTACCCCGGACACGATGACGACGACCGGGAAATCGGCGGTAAGCAGGCGGCGCTGGATCAGCAATAGTCGGTGGTGCAGCTCCGGTTCGCGTTGCGCAAATTCCTGTTTGGAAATTTTCACGCCCAGTTCCGCTACTTCAAACATTGACACCTCCTCGGTGAGCCACGCTCACAGTAGCGGGTTCTTTGCACGCGTTGTCATGATCGGCGTCAAGTGAGGCGGCGGGTTCCCGCCTACATCGCAACGACCCGCACGCGATTGTCGTGGAAGGCGGCGCCACCGGTGGGGGCACCGGGATCAGCGCCAGTGAGGGCATTGATGCCTATGCCACCTTCAAAAGCCGCGTTGGGCCAGATGCTCTCGGCGACAATCACACCGGGCTGTAAGCCATCAAAAATTTCCGCGTGCAGTTTTACCTGTCCACGCTGATTGCTGAGTTCAACCCGTGCGCCGTGGGTGATGCCAAGGCGTGCCGCGTCGCTGGAATGGATCATGACCGTGGGCCGAGTTTCCCGTCGCCGCGAGGTCGGTGTTTCGGTGAAGCTTGAATTGAGGAATTGACGAGCCGGTGCCGTGACCAGGCGAAATGGCATGTCCGGCGTGGCGTTTTCAATCACGTCCCAATGGTCCGGCAGGCGCGGCATCGTCGCCAGCTGGTCGTTGGGGCCAAACCCCAGCGGGCCCAACGCACTCCAGTCCGCTGAAAAGTGATAGCGTCGGTCGGCGTGGCCGAAGCCATGGATAAAATGCGCCTCGTCAAAACTGGGTTGGGCATCTATCCAATGGCTGGCTTGCAATGCATCAACATCACCCCAGCCGGATGCACGCAGCGTCCAGTCGACGATCTCACGTGCGCTCAGATCAAAGCCGCGATGTTCGGCGCCGACGCGTTTGGCCAAGGCGCAGATCAGCTCATGATTTGATCGGCATTCGCCCGGTGGTGCAACGATGCGTGGGCCGAAATGGATATGTTGCTGGCCGCCGCTTTGGTAAAGATCATCATGTTCGAGGAACATGGTCGCCGGCAAGACGATGTCGGCGATGCGCGCCGTTTCGGTCATGAATTGTTCGTGCACGCATACAAACAAATCGGGCCGCGCAAAACCACGATGCACGGTATTCAGATCCGGTGCGACCGACATGGGATTGGTGTTCTGGATCAGCATGGCGGTGACCGGTGGTCCACCCGCCAGTGCCGAGGCTTCGTTGGTCAGCACCGCGCCGATGCGTGATTGATCGAGCAAACGCACGCTGGCATCGCGCACATCGAGGCCGTCGATCAAGGTGCGATCCCAATGATAAATCGCGCCGTTGTTGAACAGCGCGCCACCGCCCTGGTGCCGCCATGCGCCGGTGACCGCCGCTATCGAGGCCGCGGCATGCATGTTGACTGCGCCATTGCGCTGCCGCGCAAAGCCGTAACCGAGACGGAAAAAGCTGCGCGGATGGCGACCGACCAGCTGCGCGAAGGCTTCGATGTCGGCGGCCGGCATGCCGCAGATGGCCTGCGCCCAGGTCGGTGTGCGGGTGGCAAGATGGGCTTCCAGTTCACGCGGACAATCGGTGTATTGCTCGAGATAGTCGCGGTCGGCATACGCATCGCGAAACAGCACGTGCATGACCGCACAGGCCAGCGCGCCGTCGGTGCCGGGTTTCACACAGAGAAACAAATCGGCCTGCTTGGCGGTGGCGTTGAGATAGGTATCGATGACCACTAGCCGGGTGCCACGCTTGTTGCGGGCTGCGACCGCATGGCTCATGACGTTAATCTGGGTGGCGGCGGCATTGGTGCCCCAGATCACGATCACATCGGCGTCAGCCATTTCACGCGGGTCGACACCGGACAAGCGCCCCGTGCCGGCCACGTAGCCATTCCAGGCCAGGGTGGTGCAGATGGTGGAATGCTGGCCGGAATAACGTTTGGCATGGCGCAGGCGGTTGATGCCATCACGCATCACCAGACCCATGGTGCCGGCATAAAAGTAGGGCCACACCGCTTGCGCACCGTGGCGTTGCTCGGCTGCCAGAAAAGCCTCGGCGACCTCGTCCAGTGCGTCGTCCCAGCTCACTGGCATGAACTCACCACTGCCTTTGGCGCCGCGGCGCTTGAGTGGCGTGGTGAGGCGGTCGGGGTGATGAATGCGCTCGGCATAACGGGCGACCTTGCTGCAAATCACGCCGGCGGTATAACTGTTGTCGCGCGCGCCGCGCACTCGCCCGATGGTATGGGCGTCGAGTTTTTCGACTTCCAGGGCACAGGTAGACGGGCAATCGTGCGGACAAGCGCTGTGATGGATTGACATGGTGACTCCGGAGAACGTGTTAGCGGACTCAGTCCGCCGGATTGTG
>JANOXY010000220.1:0-14359 GCA_031418675.1 Pseudomonadota bacterium | reverse complement strand
CGGGTGAGCATGCCCAGCGCGCCATTGACGAGCAGAGCCACGGCCAGCAGCACCATGCCCAGGGCCAAGGCAAATTCGAATTCGCCCTTGCCGGTTTCCAGTGCAATGGCTGTGGTCATGATGCGGGTGTAACCGGCGATGTTGCCACCCAGCATCATCGCCACACCCACTTCGCCGATCGCGCGTCCAAACGCCATCACGATCGCTGCCGCAATCGCGACACGCGCTTCGCGCACGAACAGGCCGGCCTGCTGGGTGAGATTGGCACCGAGCAGCCGACAGGTCAGGGCCAGGCGCGGATCGGTGGACTCGATGGCGGTGATGACCAGGTTCCAGATGATAGGCAGCACCAGCACCGCCTGGCCCAGCACCATGCCGCTGGGTGTGAACAGCAGCCCGTAATCACCGAGCGGGCCACGCCGTGACAACAAACCATAAAGCAACAGCCCGACCACTACGGTTGGCACTGCCATCAGGGCATTGAGCCCATGGCGCACCACGGGCCGTCCTGGAAAGCGCCACAAAGCCGTGGCGACACCGAGCGGGATCCCCGGGATGGCCGCGATCACTACGGCGCTCAGCGAGACTAGCAGCGAGGTCATGACGATGTGCCAGACTTCGCTGTCAAATTTGACGATGAGATGCAGGGCCGCGCTGCCTGCGTTCAGGAAAAAATCCATCAGTGCGCTCGCCACGCGTGGCGCACGCCATCATCACAAGGTCTAGCCATCATTTTGCGCTGGCGTCAGGCACGAACAACTGCTCGTTGTCGATCTTGAAGCTGGCAATCAAAGCCTGGCCCTGGGCGCTGACCAGAAAGTCCGCATAAGCACGCGCCAGCGCGGCCTGCACATGGGGATGGCGTTCGGGATTGACCACAATGACGTGATACGGATTGTGCAGAAGCACATCGCCCTGATGCAGAATTTTCAGCGTGAGTTTGTTGCGATAAGCGATCCAGGTGCCGCGATCGGTCAAGGTGTAGGCCTGTTTGTCCGTGCTCATCTGCAATACCGGACCCATCGCCTGGCCCGCCGAAAAATACCAGGGGCCGCTCGGTTCCACATCGGCGGCCTGCCATAGCGCGAGCTCCTTGAGGTGCGTGCCCGATTGATCGCCGCGTGAAACGAAGCTCTGGCGGTGGCGCGCAATGGCCACAAAAGCCTGCACCGCATCGGTGGCTGCGGCCACTGCGGCGGGGTCGGCTGCGGGGCCGACGATCACAAAATCGTTGACCATCACGGCGCGACGATCAACGCCAGCGCCATCGGTCATGAAGGCTTCTTCGGCGGCCGGGTCGTGCACGAGCAACACGTCGACGTCGCCATTGCGACCCAGTTCCAGCGCCCGCCCGCTACCCACCGCAATGACATCAATGGACACCCCATGGCGCTTTTCAAAGCTCGGGTGGATGGCGGCCAGCAGCCCGGAGTTTTCGGTGCTGGTCGAGGTGGCGAGTCGCAAGCGCGGTTCGGCGTGCAGCGCCGGCACCCATGCGCCGCTCATCATCAACGCCAATACCAGACCAATGATGATTGTGTTGCCGCGCGTGGGCGAGCCCAGAGTTTTGAGTGCTTGCATAGTCAGCGAGGGTGGGGCTTAGGGCTTCGGTGAAAAATATGTCCGCGCTTGCGAGTTTTGCACAGTCGTGCCGACGGTCAGTCTTCGATGTCGATGGGTATCTTCGGAAATATCTGCACCAGACCAATGCGCGGCCCGTTCATGTTCCTGATCACGACAGCGAAGTGTTCAAATTCGACGCGCTGGCCTTCGCTCGGCACGTCGCCCAGGGTCTGCTGCACCAGGCCACCGATGGAATCGAATTCGCTATCGTCGATGTCTATGCCCAAGGCACGCTCAACGGTGGCGATGGGCAGGCTGCCTTTACCGATCAGCGAGCCATCACCAAGTTTGGTCCAGTCATTGCGCGTGCGACGAAACTCATCACGTATTTCGCCGACCAGGGCGCCCAGCAGATTATCCAAGGTAATAAATCCCAGCGGCGCCTGGTTGTCGTGGGCCACCACGGCAAAATGCGGATTGCCCTCGCGAAACCGCCGGAACAATTCCGTTGCAGGCAGGGTCGGGGATACGGTGAGCACGGGACGTACCAGGCGCATCAGATCCGGCCGCGGATCACCATCGCGCATTGAAACAAAAATGTCTTTCAGGTGAATGACACCAAGCACATGACCTGCTTCGTCAAGATAGGGGTAGCGGGTATAACGATACTCAACGATGCGCGCCAGGCTGGTTTCGACATCGTCGTTTTGGGACAAGGTGGTGGCATCCTGAAATGGCCGCATGAGATCGGTCACTTCGAGATCACGAAATTCCAAAGCCTGAGCCAGCACCCGCCACTCATCGGTGGTTGATTTATCGTCGGCGCGCGACGAGCGCAGAATCAACTTCAATTCCTCTGCCGAGTAATGGCTGTCATGGCCGTTCGCCGCGTCCAGGCCCATGACATGCAGGACCCAGTTGGCGCTGTGGTTCAGCAGCCAGATGGCGGGGTACATCAACCAATAGAACCAGTACAGCGGCAGGGCCGTCCAGATCCCAACGCGGTCGGACTGTCGAATAGCCATGGACTTTGGCGCCAGCTCTCCCACCACGATGTGCAGATAGGAGATGACAAAAAACGCGACGACAAAGGCGATAGCGCGGATCAGCGCCGGGCTGGTGACGCCCAGGGACTGTAATAGCGGTTCGAGCAAGTGGGCAAAGGCCGGTTCGCCAATCCAGCCCAGGCCAAGTGACGCCAGGGTGATACCCAGCTGACAGGCCGAGAGGTAGACGTCCAGATTGCGGTGTACACGCGCCAGGGTGCGGCCGCGCCAGCCAAAGGTTTTGGCAATGGCCTGCACCCGTGTCTGCCGCAGTTTGACCAGCGCAAATTCGGCGGCAACAAAAAAACCGTTCAGCAGGACCAGCAGCAGGGCAGCGCCGACCAGTAACACATTCGTGCCCATGTTGGGTTTGATTTCTCCTGGGTCCGGGCTCGCAGCCGTGCTGAGGTTACGCAGAGAGTCTGCGCGAGATCGGCGCGTTTGCGCGCGGTCAAGCGGCAGTTTACCTTACGCATCATCATCACTTGACGATTAATTCGAGGATTGCCATTCACCCATGAGCACAGCGGCACCTGTTAAACGATTGTCCTTTTTAGACCGCAATCTCACCATTTGGATCTTCGCCGCCATGGCGCTGGGGGTGGGGTCAGGTTCGGTATTTCCCGCTGTCCCTGAGTTTGTCGACAGCCTGGTGGTGGGTAGCACTAATATTCCCATTGCCATCGGCTTGATCCTGATGATGTATCCGCCGCTGGCCAAGGTCAGGTACGAAGAACTGCCTCAGGTTTTTAAACACAAGAAGCTGCTGGGTTTGTCACTGCTGCAGAACTGGTTGATTGCGCCGCTCTTGATGTTTGCTCTTGCCATACTGTTCTTGCGCGATTATCCCGAATACATGACCGGCCTGATTCTGATTGGCCTGGCGCCGTGTATCGCCATGGTGCTGGTGTGGAACCAGCTGGCCGACGGTGACAATCAGTACGTCGCAGCGCTGGTCGCGCTCAATTCAATTTTTCAGATCGCTTTTTTCAGTTTTTACGCGTGGTTTTTTCTGACGGTCCTGCCGCCATGGGTGGGTCTCGAAGGTCGCGTGGTCGACGTCGAATTCTGGACGGTGGCGAAATCCGTTTTGATCTATCTTGGCACTCCCTTTGTGGCGGGTTTTTTCACCCGTGTCATTTTGCTTCGTCGTCGTGGCCGCGCCTGGTATGAGGGGGTGTTTTTGCCGCGCATCGCGCCCATGACGCTCGCCGCGTTGTTATTCACGATTGCCGCGATGTTCAGTCTCAAGGGTGCGATGGTGTTGCAGTTGCCTGGCGATGTCCTGCGCATTGCCGTGCCGCTGACGGTCTATTTCATCATCATGTTTTTTCTAAGCTTCGGGATGAGCAAACTGATCGGGGCGGATTATCCCCGCGCCACCGCCGTTGCGTTTACTGCCGCGAGCAATAATTTCGAACTCTCGATCGCCGTCGCCATTGCCAGTTTTGGCCTGGCTTCGCCAATCGCCTTTGCGACGGTGATCGGACCACTGATAGAAGTGCCGGTGCTCATCGCACTGGTCAAGGTGGCACTCTGGATCCGGCAGCACGGGTTCGACCCGCAGCGGCCGCCGGCCCCGAATCCTGTCTAGGGCCCGTGCGGAGCAGGGCCCGGACGCTAGAAATTTCGTTAAACTGCAGAGCCACGGACAACGCGGAGCAAACCTATGCCATCCTACGATTACCATTGCGCGGCCAATGGCCGCACTGTTGAAGTGAAACATCCCATGAGCGAGCGCGTGCGGACCTGGGGCGAGCTGTGTGCGCTGGCCGCCATGCCCCTGGAATCGACCCCCGCCCATACGCCGGTCACCAAGCAGCTGGCCGCGATCGGCATCGGTGGTGCCAGCGCCAGCGCGCCCGTCGCGATGCCCGCCGCCCCCCGAGGTGGCTGCGGTAGCGGTGGTTGTGGCCATAGCCACTGACAGTCCTGTTGTTTTAAGCCGGCTGCGGCCCGCGCGGATTGGTAGCGATAGCCGCGGACCGCAATGCTTGTTGGGTCTCAGGGATAACTGAATTTTGGGGTCCAACCCGCAGCGCCAGCGGGTAACAAATCAAAGAAGTGCCACAGGGTGCAGAAGTCATCCCCCGGGCTCCAGGGTGCGTCAGACACCCGTGTGAGGGTGCTGCCCTGACGGCGGAACACCGAAATCCCGGGGCGCCAGCCAGCGCTTTCAGAACCGTAGCCCATGTCGCTGGCGAAGCTTGTTCCCTGGTGACTGACCATCGGAAATTTCCAACCCCGACTGGCAGCGAAGGCCTGCTGCACCGCCGGTGGGTCGGGACTGGACACCACGAACGCAGCACGTGAGACGACATGGTCGTGAAGGCCGTTATAACCATCGGCCCACAGCGTGCAGGATGGGCAGGCGCGACCCATGTTATGCACCACCATCAGATCTTCATGGGCGCCGAACAAGGCCGACAGGTGTAGCGGCCCAGCAAGCGACCTGAACTCATAATCCGCAACCGCTTCCGGCTCAAGCTGCGCCTGCGCCGCTCGCATCTTGTGACGCAGATCGGCAATTTCTCGGCGATAGTCATTGAGCAATTGTTTGCCGGTGGCGTATTTCATGGTGTGCTCCGGGCGGGTTGGAACTCAGTCGGTGTAGAGGTCATGCAGCTTGACCCAGGCCATGGTGGCCGGCAGTCCCGCTTCGTCGCGGCCCTTGGGCACGAGATCCAGTAACTGATAGGCCGAGTTGAGCGGATCCAGGCCGCGGGCGTAGGTCGAATAGGTGTGGAATATGGTGCCGTCGGTATCTTTGAAAAACACACTCAAGCCGGGCAGGTCAGTCATCGAGCCGCCAAAGGGCGCATGGTTGTATTGTGCGCGTCCGGCCGCAACGTCTTCGGCACGAAAGGACACGTGGTAGTCGTAGTTGAAACTCGAGTTGCCGGATGACACCCATTTGAACTTCCAGCCCATGCGCGCGGCAAACGCTTTCAGGGTCGCGTAGGGAGCACGGGAGATCGCCGCCAAGGCGACGTCCCGTTGCGCCAGGTGGGCGGTGACACCATCGAAGTTGTCCGCCCAGAACGAACAACTCTTACAGCCGGCTTCCCAGTCAGGGGCGAACATGAAGTGGTAAACCAGCAACTGACTGTGTTTGCCAAACAGGCTCGCCAGCGTTTCGCGACCGGCAGCGCCTTCAAACTCATAAGTCGTAGCGACGCGTTCCCAGGGCAGCTCGCGGCGCGCCTGACTGAGCTGATCACGCAGCTTGAGGAATTCTTTTTCTTTGGCCAGCAGCTCGCGCCGTGCGGTCTGCCATTGCTCCGATGAAACGACGCTGTGCTTGCTCATGGTGTACTCCTTTGGCGGGTCTTGGATTTAGGTGGATGTTTACGCTTGCGCAGCGGCGGCGCCGCACGACGTGCATCGATCTGCACGAGGGTAGTGGCCAATAAATCGAACTGTTGTTGCCAGTACTTGGTATAACGATTGAGCCACACCGCAGCGTCGAGCAGGGGGCCGGTAACGAGGCTGCAACGGCTGATGCGGCCGCTGCGTTCCTGCACGATGAGTCCGGCGCGGACCAGCACCTGGATGTGGCGCGATACCGCCTGCAGCGAGATGTGGAAGCGTGCCGCCAGTTCCGAGACCAGCAAAGCCTGGCCATCGAGATCCTGCAGAATCCGGCGCCGCGTTGCATCGCTCAAAGCCTGGAAGACGGCATCCAGATGGGCCTCGTCACCTTGCGATTCGGTCGCAACCGGGCTGGCGAGCCTGAGGGCGGTGTTGGCTCTGGGCATGGCGGCAAACTATCAACACATCGGTTGATAGTCAACCATATTGATGAATATATAGAGGCCGCACGAGGCCGGCGGAAGTTCGCCGCACAGTCTTGAGCAGGTGGGGCTGCCTGCGGCCCAGAATTTCAGCCCAGGCGCGCGGTGCCGCGCATCTAAACTGCGCCTGGTTTTTCCAGGCAGACAAATACAGTCTTGACCAGCAGATTCTTGAAATAACGTTCGGGCAATGCACGCGTCAGGACATGCAACAGGGTATGAGTCCATTTTCTGCGTGGTGCATGAAAGCATATCGAAAGCACATTCAAGCCCAGCCGCTGCGCGTTGTAGAACATGAAGTCTTCAATGTCTTCGCTGTTGAAGTACCACTTGTGGCGATCGTGAGGTGACTCAGGCGGGAGCCCATAACTCGCCGATCTGCTCCGTGCAGAGAGCACTTCCCGCGCTGCCGTCCGCCAGCAATTGGGCAAGGACACGATGATGTAGCGCTTGCTCACCCGCGCCAGATCGCGCAGCGCAAAGTGCAGTTGATCGATGTGCTCCAGTGTATCGAGACAGACGACGGTATCGAATGTGTCATCTGAAAACGGCAGCACACCCGTCTCCCAGTCGAAGTCCGGCAACGCGGGATTATGTTTGTCGATCAGTCGCGCATCTTTTTTCAGCACGTCACGCAAAGTGTTGTGACGACTGCCCACATCGAGGATTTTGCCTTGCAGCTGCGCGCCAAAGTGTTCGTTGATGAGCCAATAGCGCTGGTGACCGTCCTCGGAATAATGTCGATGGTCGGTATTGGCCCGCAGAGGGAACCGATTTCGATCCCGCGTGACCGAGCGCAAGCCGCCTTCGTGGTATCCACCACCGTAATAATTGCAATTGGCGAAGCGTGTTACGAACCCAGGCATCTTGTCGTTTTCAGTCTCTGGCATTGCAGTTGAATTCCACCTCGATATGCGCGCAGCCATCTTCGGAGCGGTCGCTGCGGAGCGCCATGGATAGTCTCATCTGAGGTCGTGTCCTGCCATCGGGGACGCGCAAAACGTGCGGGACTTTTCACTCAAAGGGATAGACGAACCGTAGCGCGCGCGCCCATTATGGAGGCGGGCCGCCTCGGCATGGGGCATGCCTGCCGCATGAAGTTTCAAGATCGGCCGCAAGGCAAGGGGGAGTAATGGACTTAGTCATTCGTGGTGGCACCATCGTCGATGGCTCGGGTAGCGCACCTTACGTTGGTGATATTGGCGTCATCGGCGACCGCATTGCTGCAGTGGGCACGGTCGCTGCACGCGGCGCGCGAGAAATCGACGCACGCGGTTTGTTGGTGACGCCAGGCTTTGTCGACATCCATACCCATTTTGATGGTCAGGCCACTTGGGATCCCTTGCTCGCGCCGTCTTCATTACATGGTGTGACTTCGCTGGTGATGGGCAACTGCGGCGTCGGCTTTGCGCCGGCACGGCGCGGCGCCGATGCGCATGCCTGGCTGATCAGTTTGCTCGAAGGTGTGGAAGACATTCCGGGCACGGCGCTGGCCGAAGGCCTGACCTGGGACTGGGAAAGTTTCCCCGACTATCTGGACGCACTCGAGCGGCGCAAATTTGCTGTCGATGTCGGTGCGCAGCTGCCCCATGCCGCGCTGCGGGTTTACGTGATGGGCACACGCGGCGCCGATGCCAACTGCCCCGCACGGCCGGAGGAAATCGCGCACATGCAACGGCTGGCCGTTGAGGCGCTGGAGGCGGGCGCCATGGGTTTCACCACTTCGCGCACCCTCGTGCATCGCACGCGCGGTGGCGAGCACATCGGTACCTATCGCGCCGCGAGCGAGGAGTTGCTGGGCATCGCTTCCGCCTTACGCGATACCGGTCGTGGTGCCATGCAGCTCATTACCGATGCCTACCTGCTCGACGATGAACAGTTCCGCGACGATGAGTTTGCGCTGCTTAAAGATCTCGCGCGGGTTACCGGCCGGCCGTTGTCCTTCACCGTCCAGCAGCCCGATACCGTGGCCGAACGCTGGCGTGAGTTGTTTGCTTTCATCGGCGCGGCCAATAACGAAGGTTTAAATATCAAAGGCCAGGTTGCGCCGCGACCGATCGGGCTCATCCTCGGTTATCAGGGTTCACTTAATCCCTTTACCTACTGTCCTTCCTTCCGCGCCGTCGCGAAGTTGCCGCTGCCAGCCCTGGTGCAGGCCTTACGGGAGCCGGCACGCCGCCGCGCCATCCTCGACGAACATCCGCATATCGAGCGTTATCTGGTCGGCTTTGATTCCTGGCCATGGCAGCGGCTCTTCCCGCTTGGCGACCCGCCGGATTACGAGCCGACACCGGCATCGTCGGTCGAGGCGCTGGCCCGCGCCCAGGGTCTACCGGCCATCGAATACGTTTACGACTTTTTGCTGGAAGACGAAGGCAAGGCACTCTTGTATTGCCCGCTGCAGAACTTCGCCGGCGGCGATCTTTCGGTGGTGCGCGAGATGATGTCGTTTCCCCATACGGTGTTTGGGCTGTCCGACGCCGGTGCCCACTGCGGTGTGGTGTGCGATGCATCGTTTCCCACCTCGACCTTGGCGCTATGGGGCGGCAAGCGGCGCCAGGGCGCAGGTCTGCCCATCGAATTTCTGGTCCACGGTCTGACCCGGCGCAATGCCGAGCAGGTGGGCTGGCTGGATCGCGGCTTGCTGGTGCCGGGGCTGTTGGCGGACATCAACGTTATCGACTTCGATGCACTGGAGTGTCGTGCACCACACATCGTGCATGACTTGCCGGCTGGCGGACGCCGCCTCATGCAGGAGGCCATTGGTTACCGTCACACCATCAAACGTGGCGTGGTGACCTTTAACGATGGCCAAGCAACGGGCGATTTGCCGGGTACCTTGGTGCGTGGCGCAACCTCGGTCATGGCAGCGCCGCGATAAATGCTTCGTAGCTGCTCGCGCCCGTGATGGGCGTGACGTAGCGCTGCCAGGCGGCATCGATACGCGCCACCAGGGGCGGGCTCAGTAACTGCTTGTGCCCGCCTACTTTGCCGCTTACCACTTTGAGCAGCCGGCCAGGAATGCCGACGATCTCATCAGAGAACTGTTCCTGATGCGCGACCATGAAGTCAAAACCGGCTTGGTGGGCTGCGAGTTCGAGCAAGGTCGCATCAGCGCTTATCCCCATGAAATCCGCGATACGCGCCACCTGCGGCGCGAGATCTCGGCGCAGGTGTTCGTAAGCCAAAGTCAGCACGGGGGCCTGGGCACGGGCCGCCCACCAATCCAGCAGATGTCGCCAATAGTTGTAGAGATAGGGACCGAAGGGCGCGTCAGGGTCGTTTTGCTCAGCCAGTTGATCAGCGAGCAGCCAACATTCGGCGAAGGTCTCGATGGACAGTGCAGTGGGATCAATGAGGCGATGGGACAAAAAGCCATAAAAAGATACCAGCGCGTCTTTGGGATCTCGCATGACGTGGATATAACGCGCGCCCTTATTGATCTGCGCGTAGGGCAAATGGGTCTTGAACACGCGCGGTGCATAGGGTTGCGCAAGGCGGCTGTCGATGCCGAATATGTGGCCACGCTCCAGCCACGGCACAACCCAGCTCACTTGCTTGAAAGTCATGTCACCACCGGAACGCAGACCATGACAGATCTGCTGCATCCAGGTGGTGCCGCTTTTGGGAAAGGTGGCGACGAACACATCATCGGCACCGACCGGGATGTGCATCATTTCCAGCGCAATCGGCTCGAAGGGCAGGTGCAGATAGGCCTTGAAGGTCTCGGCATCGCGGGCCGGGAGATTGAGTGAGCGCAGGCTGCGATTGTCGGTCATGGTTTGATTACATCCTTGCGCGGGTGGCTGGCTTGTTCGGACTGCCGTCGTGACTTTACTGCCGGCGTGATAGGTGCTGCGCAGCGCGAGTCCTCAAACGGACCGCCGACCTGTTGCCACTGACCGGCAATGATCTGGGCGCAGATACGCTCGCCGGTGGATGTGCTTTGCCACCAATACCAGGGTGCCGGTGCTGCTGGCGCGCTGCTGGTGATCAACATCAGCGCCAGCGCGCTTAAAGGGAATTGCATAGGCGATCTTAGCTGGTCAGTCTGTTCCGGCCGTGGTGCGGTGTGCCATGAATGATAGTCGACCGATGGAATTCTAGCGGCAATCGCGCACAAGCGAAGCATGGGGCGCGGCGCTTGATAGAATCCAGCCACCCTCTCCCCGACAAACACCATGCGCTTTATTCACACCGCTGACATTCACCTCGACAGTCCGCTGACCGGACTGGCCGCTTATCCCGACGCGCCCGCGGCGCAGCTGCGCAATGCGACCCGTGATGCGTTCTGTGCCTTAGTCGACCGCGCCATCGAAGAGCAGATCGATTTCATGATCATTGCCGGTGACCTCTACGATGGTGATTGGCGCGATCACAATACCGGGATCTTTTTTTGCCGTGAGATGGGTCGCCTCAAGCGCGCCGAGATTCCGGTTTTTGTGTTGTTTGGCAATCATGACGCCGAGAGCGAGATGACGCGCAAACTCGACCTGCCGGACAACGTGCATTGTTTTGCTGCCAATAAACCACAGAGTTTTACCCTCGAAGCACTGCGGGTGGTGCTGCACGGCCAGAGCTTCAAGCACAAAGAAACCACTGACAATCTCGCCGCTGCCTATCCACCGCCCGTGGCTGGTTATTACAACATTGGCGTGCTGCACACCGCGCTCGAAGGCCATACCGCCCACGTCAGTTATGCACCTTGCAGCCGCGCAGAACTGCAGGCCCGCGGTTATCAGTATTGGGCACTCGGTCATGTGCATGACTTCGCGCAGTGGGACGGCGCGTCGCTGATCGTTTTCCCGGGCAACCTGCAAGGCCGGCACGTTCGCGAAACGGGCCGCCGCGGGGCGGTGCTGGTGGAGGTGGATGAGCAGGGTCATACCGCACTCGAGCGCATCTTCATCGATGTGTTGCGCTGGGAAGTGGTGGACATCGATGCCAGCGACTGCGCGACACTTCTGGATGTTGCACGGCTTATCGGCCGCGCATTCGAAGCCTTGCTCGAGATTGATAGTCATGTACCCCGCGCGGTGCGGGTGATCGTGCACGGCCGCAGTGCCGCCCATGGTGAGCTGTTCGGACTGGAGAGCCAGCTGCGCCATGAGGTCCTGGCGCGCATCGCGAGCCTGGACAATACGCGTTTGTGGCTGGAAAAGGTCAAACTCGAAACCCAGGCGCTGCTCGCTGCGGCGGCAGCGGGCGAGCATGTTGATGCCTTGGGCGATCTGCAGGAGATCCTGCGCGAAGCCGAACAAGACCCGGAGTTTCTGCACCAGTTGCGCAGCGACTTGAGTACCTTTACCGCGAAGATGCCCCACGAGCTCGATGCATTGGTGCCCGATCTCAAAGCGCTGCGCGCAGGCGATGTGCAGGGGCTGCTGGCGCAGATCGCACCGGCCTTGCTTGCACGTCTGGCCGCGCCTGAATAAACATGCGCCTGCGGCAGCTCGCGCTTTTGCGCTACGGCAAGTTCACCGACAGGGTGCTGGAGTTTCCCCGTGCCGAGGTGGACTTTCATGTCATCGTCGGCCCTAACGAAGCGGGCAAATCAACCTTGCGCGGCGCCGTGCAGGAACTTCTGTTTGGCTTGCCGCGCAGCTCACCCCTGGCGTTTGTGCATGGCCAGTCCGAGCTGCGGCTGGGCGCAATCATCGAAGATGATGCGGGTGCAACGTTGACCTTTCAGCGTAACAAGTCGAGCAAAGCACCCTTACGGACGGCGGCTGATGAGCCCTTGGCCGAGGGCGCACTGCAGGCTTTTTTAGGCACCGTCGAGCGCGCTTTTTTTGAGCAGATGTTCAGCCTCGATCACGCACAGTTGGTGCGCGGTGGGCAAAGCATTCTCGATGCATCCAAGGACGTCGGTCAGGTTTTGTTCCAGTCGGCGGCGGGCATCGCCGGCCTGGGCCGAGTCAAGGACGCTTTGCGCGATGAAGCCGACAAATTGTGGGCACCGCGTAAATCCAACGATCGTGCCTATTACCTGGCCGCTGCAGCGCTCGAACGGGCCAGCGCCGAACTGCAAAGCAGCACGGTCCGCACCCGCGCCTGGACACAAGCGCAGAGCGCCTGTGCCGATATCGACCAGCGCATCGAACAGGCCCGCGCCCGTCGCACGGATCTCGAACGCGGCCGCGCGTCGCGCGAACGGGTCAGGCGCCTGGCGCCCGCGGCCCAGGCCTTACAGGCCAAACACAGTGCGCTGTTGGCGTTGGGCGAGGTATTGGATTTACCTGCCGACGCTGCGCTGCTGCTCGGCGAAGGACAGGCCACACTGGCCGAAGCCCAAGCGCGTCTCAAACATCTGGATGACGAAGTCATACGGCGGCGCGAAGAGCGCCACGCTCTCACCTACGACGCCGCCGTGCTGACGGCGCAGGCCGACATCGAAGCCCTCGAAGCTGGCCGGCATCGTGTTAGTGATCACCCGGGTGATCTGATCCTGCGTCGACAGGAGATACAGCAGCGGTTGTTGGCGGTGAAGACCCGTGGTCTTGCCCTGGGTTGGCCGGGCGACGAAGCGCAGATCCGGGCCTTGTTGCCATCCTCCCTTGCGCGCCGCGCCGTGGCACGGCTGGCGGCGGCGCACAGCACCTTGCAGCTCGCGCAAGCCAATGCTGCGCAGTGGCTCAAAAACACGCAGACCGAGCTCGACAGTTTGTCTGCTGCGTTTGCTGCCAGCGGCGAGATCACGGTGCCTGCCGGGCTGCGCACCGCCTTGGCCCATGGCCAGGGCCTGCGCCATAGCACCGAGCGACAACGGCAGCTGGCCGCCGCGCTGGCCAGTGCTGAACGGGCGCAGCACGCTGCCCTGCAAGCCTTGGCGCCGTGGCAAGGTGATGCCCAAGCCTTGGCCACGATGGTTTTACCGTCGCGCGAACGGGTGAGCGCCCTGCGCGATAGCCGCCAGACCTTGGCCATTACCCTGCGGGCCAGCCAGGCGCAGCAGGTCGAAGCGTCAGCGAAACTCGAAGACGCGCGCATCGCGGTAGCCCAATACACCGCGGCCCGCAGTCTTGTCACCAGCGCCGAGGTGCACAGCGCCCGCGCCCATCGCGATCAGGCCTGGGCCGCTGTGAAGGACGGCAGCACACCCGTGGCCAGTGCTGCACCGGTCCTCGACGCGGCCATCGTGCTGGCCGATCGCCTGGTCGATACACAGCTCGGCTCGACGGCTGAAGCGGCGGAATTGTTGAGTCGCAAACAACACTGTGAGCGTGCGGCGCTCGCCCAGGCGCGGCTCGCCGCGCTGGTGATCGAACAAAGCCGGGCGCTGCAGGATTTTGATCAGGCCTGGGCGGAACAAACTCAGCACTACGGTTTGCCGGGCATGGCGCTTGATGATTTCAACGCCTGGTTGGCGCAACGTGAGTCCGCGCTGGCTGAGGCGGTGACACTCGCGAGTCGGCGACGGGAGATGGCCGAAGAGCAGCGCGCGGCACACCAAGCAGGCGCGGCGCTAAACCTGCAACTGCACGGTGTAGACAGCATTGCCGGCCACGATCTCGCCGCGTTGTGCATCGCTGCCGAACAAATGATCCGCGATGCCGATACCGCCGCTGAGCGCCGTCAGTCCCTGGCGCAGCGTGTGACCACAGCCGAACGTGCACTGCACGAAGCACAGGACAAGGCCACACGCGCCGCTCAAGCTTGTCGCGATTGGGACCAGCAGTGGGCAGCCGCGCGCTTGGCAGCGGGACTGGCAGACCAGCGGCTGGCGGTGGCCGACGCCGAAGCGGCATTGGAACTGGTGGTGAGCATCAGCACTGATCTCGATGAGGTGGACAAGCTGCGTCGCGATCGCATCGAGCCGATGGAACGGGATCTGGAACGTTTCCGCACCATGGGTGCTGAGCTCGTTGCGCGCCTGGCGCCAGAATTGTCCGAGGAGACCAGCACGGCCCTGATCGCGCAAACCCTATTTGCGCGTCTGCAGCAGGCCCAGACGGC
>JANOXY010000219.1:0-5631 GCA_031418675.1 Pseudomonadota bacterium | reverse complement strand
GGGGTCGATGCCGGCCGTAGGTTCATCGAGATACACAATGCGCGGTGCATGGATCATGGCGCAGGCCAGCGCCAGTCGCTGGCGCCAGCCGCCCGACAGACGGCCAGCAAAACGTGTGCTGTAGGGGCCGAGCGTGTTGCGCTCAACGGCGGCGCTGATGCGCGCGGTCAATTGCGCACCGGCAAGTCCATAGGCCATGCCGTAAAAGCGCAGATTCTCGAGCACGGTCAGGTCATCGTAGAGTCCGAATTTCTGGCTCATATAACCGATGCGTGTGCGCACCGCCTGGCCCTCGCTGCGCACATCCAGACCGTCGATATAGGCCGCGCCGCTGCTCAGCGGCAAAATGCCGGTCAGCATCTTGATGGTGACGGTCTTGCCGCTGCCATTGGGACCCAGAAAACCGAAAATCTCGCCCTGGGCAACCTCAAAACTCACATCATCAACGGCCGTCAATTCGCCAAAACGACGGCTGATATTTTGCGCGCGGATGGCGGCAGTCATGGCGCGCCGTGCACAAAGCGCACCGCGGCGGCCGTGCCGGCCCGTAACTCGGCATGGGGGTCAGCCACGCGCACCTTCACGCCGATGACCTGGTGCACACGTTCGTCCTGAGTCTGCACATTGCGCGGCAGGAATTCGGCACGCTGGCGGATCTGTTCGACCCGTCCCTGGAAGACGCGCTTGGCATAAGCATCGACCCGGATCTCGACGCTTTGACCCAGTTGCACCTCGGCGAGGCGCGGCTCGGGCACATAGACCATGACATACAGTTGATCGACTTCGAGCAGTTGAGCGACGGGCACATGCGGCGCGACCAGGTCGCCCGGCCGCAGGTCGAACACCTCCACTACGGCATCGCGCGGGGCGCGCACTTGCCGTTCGGATAGCCGCACACGCGCCTGTTGAAGTTGCGCCTCAGCGCGTGCCACTGCCGCGCGCGCTGCGTCGATGTCTTCGCTGCGATAGCCGCTGACGGTGCGGGCGGTGACCGCGCGCGCAGCCTTGTAACGACCTTCGGCCGCCAGCAGGCCATGATGTGCAGCGCTGGCTGCGGCTCGCGCTGAGGCTGCCAGCGCCAGCGCGTCGTCGTAGG
Source organism: Pseudomonadota bacterium (assembly GCA_031418675.1). Classification (GTDB taxonomy): domain Bacteria; phylum Pseudomonadota; class Gammaproteobacteria; genus JADJYF01. The sequence goes on along the minus strand of JANOXY010000219.1, from coordinate 4,535 downwards.
CTTGTTGCGCGATCATGTTGCGCGTCAGCAGATCGCGACTGCGTGCCAGGCGTCGCTCAGCATTTGACGCTTCGGCTTCGAGCCGGCTGCGCTCTGCGCGTGCTTGTGCAATTTCTTCGTTGCGAAAGCCATCGTTGTGTTCGTCGGCGGCGGCGCGCACTTCAGCGATGTCCTCCACTCGCGATCCGTGCTCGCGCTTGGCGAGCTCTGCGCGGGCAGCGGCAAGCTCCGCTTCCGATAGCGCTAACGCTGGCGCCAGTTCGTCATCGTCCAGGGTCACCAGCACCTGGCCGGCGACGACCTGGTCACCCTCGTGGGTACCGAGCGCGATCACACGCCCACCGACCTTGGACCCGACCTCGATGTTGCGTGCTTCGAGGGTGCCATAGGCTTCGAGTGCAGCCTCCGCAGCCGGTCGTTGCCATCGGTAGGCGGAGGCCAGTGCCAGCACCAGCAGAAAAACGACTATCAGGCCGCGCTGCATGGCCGGCGAATCTCGAGCATGGCGTGGCCGTGGTCACGAAGCCGGCGCGGAATGGGGTGGGTAAGGGTCATAGATTTCACATCGGACCGAGAGGCGAGCGTGTTGGCCAAGGGCGATTAAATCAGCGTGATAAACCCGTCGCCCGTCGGCTCATCGTAAGGGCGACACGCTCGCGCCGCCACGGTGTAAGCCGAGCTTGCCTGCCGCGCGAGCGACCACAACAAACACCGCCCGGTGGTCGCGGCCGCGAAATGATCACCCACACCACGCCTTCAGATTCGCGCCTTAAGTGCCGCTACCTGAATTGCCCCAACCGGGACTTGAGTCGCAGGTCCAACGGACTTGCGCCTGGTACTTAAAGAGAAAAACGCCTCGAAACACTGAACTTCACGCTCATGCCACTCTCCTTACGCCACACCGAGCTCCCGCAGGCGATGCAACCGCGGACCACCGATGCGTCGCAATCGCCAGGCATGGTCGACGACGTCCGGTCGCCCCAGGCACTGCCCGAGGAGAGCGGGCATGCCTGGCTGGTTTGGCAGTGCCAGATGATCACCGGCACCCTGCAAGGCGAGATTTTCGCGCTGTCCGGGCGCGGCAAAACACTGGCAAGCAGCGCAATCTGGCCTGCCAACGCCGCTCCCAGCGCGGCTTTGGCGCGACTCGCTGTTCGCGCGATGGCAGAAAAAATCCCCTTTCGAGAACGTGCCGAGGGGCGACCTGAGCCGGGCCCGCCGCGGGGTGATCTGCTCGTGCATCCGGTACTCATCGACGGGCAAGTGCGCGCCGTTGTCGCGCTGCTGCTGGAGCCGCGCAGCGAGCTGCAATTGCGCGCCGTGACCCAGCTGCTGCGCTGGGGCATCGTATGGTTCGAAACGCTGTTGCAGGCGCCCGCGGGCGCCCAGGCCCAGGCCCAGGACGCCACCGCGCCGCTGCGCATCCTGCAGGCAGCCCAGGAGGTGCGGCCCTTGCGCGCCGCGACGGTCGCCGTGTGTGACGCGCTTGGCGCGCGCTACCAGTTTAATCGTGTTGCCGTGGGGCTGCGTAAGGGTTTGGGCACGCATCTGGTCGGGACCTCGTCCAGTGCTGCCATCGACCCGAATTCCTCGCTGCGCCAGGATCTCGAAGCGGCCATGACCGAAGCCTGCGATTTAGCGGCCACGGTCAGCTATCCCAATCCCATGCTGCCCGCGCTGTGTCATCAGGCCCTGGCGCGGCGCCACGGCCTGGCTTATGTCGTGACCATTCCTCTCGCCCATGGCGACACGCAATACGGGGCGGTGACCCTCGCCTGCGTGAGCGACGAACAACCGAGCGCTGAACGACTGGCCGAACTCACCGCGCTCGCACCGACGCTGGGTTTCCAGCTATGGCTCGCACAATGTCATGAACGCGCGCTCGGTCGTCGTCTGCGCGCGGTTGTCGAGCGCGTGGTTTCGGCCAGAGCAATCGTCGTCGCGCTGTTAGTGCTGACCACGGTATTGAGCATTATTCCTGGTCCGTATCGGCTTGCCGGCAGCGCGCGCATCGAAGGCACCGTGCAACGCGCGGTGGTCGCGCCGGTCGATGGTTTCCTGTCGGACACGAGCGTGCGCGCCGGTGACACTGTGACCAAGGATGCCGCGCTGGCTCGGCTCGAAGATCGTGACCTTGCGCTCGAACGTCAGAAATCCCAAAGCGAATTCGACCGCCACGCGCAGGCTTACAGCGAAGCACTGGCACTGCACCAGCGCGCGCAGGCGGGTGTGGCTCGCGCGCGCATGGGGCAGGCCCAAGCAGACTTACACCTGGTCGATGAACGTCTAGCGCGTACCACCTTGCGTGCGCCGTTCGCGGGCATCGTGGTCAGCGGCGATTTTAGCCAGGCGCTGGGCACACCGGTCACGCGCGGCCAGGTGTTGTTCGAGATCGCCCCGCTTGATCACTATCGGGTGATCACCGAAGTGGACGAACGGGACATCGGCGAGCTCGCGCCCGCACAGCATGGGCACCTGCGTCTGGCCGGCATGCCCGAGCAACGCTTCCCGGTCACGGTCGAGCGCATCGCGCCGGTCGCCCAGACCGAAAACGGGCGTACTTTTTTCCGCGTCGAGTCGCGGCTCGATAGCCCCGACGCCAAGATCCGCCCCGGCATGCAGGGCGTGGCCAAGTTCGACGCCGGCGAGCGTCCGCTGCTGTGGTGCTGGACCCATGGTCTGTGGTCGCGGCTGCGGCTGTGGCTGTGGTCCTTCGGAGCCTGAGCGATGACCACAGCGGAAAGCGCGAGAAAGCTGCCGCTTGAAGCGGCCTGCCCGCGCCTGCAGCCGCATATCAGCGTGCACCCGCTTGCCTACCGTGGTGAGCGCTGGTACCTGTTGCGCAATGCCTCCAACATGCAGACCTTGCGCCTCAACGAGAGCGCCTATGCCGCCGTCGCATTGTTGGATGGCGAGCACGACATCGGCGAAGTTCTCGCGCTGTGTGCCGCCCGTTATGGCGCAGACGCGCCATCCCTCGACGAACTCGCACAACTGCTCATGCAGCTTGCAAACGCGAAATGCATCCTGGATGGCATGCCCGCCGAGTTACTGGCGCTGGCGGGGCGTCGCGCCCAGGCCGCCAGCCGCTGGCTCACACCCTCTTTCAGCCTGACATCGGTGCGGGTGCCGCTGTGGAATCCAGAGCGCTTTTTAGATCGCCTGCAAGCCCTCGCCCGTGGTTTGTACTCGCCCCGCAGCATGCTCGCGTGGTTGGGTCTGCTGCTGTTCTGCGTGCCGCTGGCGCTCGCCCATTTCGACGCGATCAGCGCGGCACTCAGTTCTGCCATCTGGGCGCCAGACCATGCCCTGCTGCTGGGCCTGCTTTATCTCGTCATCAAATTTTTTCACGAGCTCAGTCACGCACTGGCGATCAAGGCCTGGGGCGGTCAGGTGCGCGAAGTCGGCGTGATGTTCATGTGGTTCTTTCCCTGTCCCTACGTTGACGGCTCCGAGGCCGCCGTATTTGCCGACAAGCGCAAGCGCGCCCTGGTCGCGGCCGCCGGCGTGCTCGCTGAATTGACGCTTGCTGCGCTGGGCTTGCTGGTCTTCCTGTCGGTCGAGCCCGGCCTGATCCGCACTATCGCATTGGATGTGAGCCTGATCGGCGCGGTCTCCACCGTGCTCGTCAATGGCAATCCGCTACTGAAGTTCGATGGTTATTACGTATTGGAAGATCTGCTCGAGATCCCCAACCTTTCGACCCGCGCGCAACGTTACTACCTGTATCTGATGCAGCGTTATTTATTCGGTGCAACGGCGGTACATAGCCCGGTCAGCGCCGCCGGCGAAAGGCGTTGGTTCCTCGTTTATACGCCGCTCGCGTTTGCCTATCGCATGGTCTTGCTGTTCAGCACAGCTTTGTTTTTTTCAGAACACTATCTCGCTGCCGGGGTGGCGGTGGCGAGCTTCGCCCTGTTCAGCCAGGTGCTCGCGCCTGTGGCCCGCGGTCTGCGCCACTTGGCCACCAGTCAGCAATTACAAGCCTGCCGCTCGCGCGCCATCACGGTTAGCGCAGGTCTCGCAGTCACCGCCGTCGTTGTGTTGGGATTCATTCCCGCACCCGCCACCACCTATGCCGAAGGTGTCATCGGCAGCGCCGCCCAGGGTGCGCTCTACAGCGGTAGCGATGGCTTCGTGCGCGAACTGCTGGTGACGCCCTATGCGCAGGTGCAAAAAGGGCAGGCGCGGCTGAGACTCGACAACCCGGAACTCAACGCCACCATCGCGAAACTGGAATCACGTGCCGCGGAACTCTCCGCCGAATACCTCAATGCATTTCGTACCAAGCGCATGGCGGCCACGGCCTTTGCCGACGAACTGCGTGTCGCAAACAATGAACTTCATCTGGCGCGGCAACGCGCGCAGAATCTGACCCTGCTCAGTCCGACCGACGGCGAGTTCGCACCGGTCGAGCCCAATGCCCTGCTGGACCGTTACGTCGCCCAGGGCCAATTGCTCGGTTATGTGATCAGCAACGGCTCACGCGTTGTTACATCCGTCGTTACCCAGGCCGAGGTTGGGCAGATCCGGCG
>JANOXY010000218.1:0-2450 GCA_031418675.1 Pseudomonadota bacterium | reverse complement strand
AGACCATGAAGCAGATCATCGGCAATGCACTGTTGCCACGCGCGCCCCGCAGCAAGGCGGGAACGAGTTAGGGTGCCGCTCAAAATCGCGGCCACGCGTGTGGGGGGATGGGCCAGGCGTTGGGGTACTGAAGGTAGAGGGTAGGTATGTTCGATAAGATCGCCGAAGCGACGCGACGGATTGCACAGTCAGTAGGTGGGGATCTGCTCACCAAGCGCGACCCCGTTGATTCCTTCCATTCGTTTCAATACTTGCGCCACAACGCGCGCCGCCTGGAACACCTGGCGAGTCTCGGTATTGCGGTCGCTGGCAGGTCTGTGCTCGAGGTGGGAGCAGGGATCGGTGACCACTCTCATTTTTATGTCAATCGCGGTTGCACGATAACCATCACTGAGGCACGCGCAGAGAACGTCACAATCTTGCGGCGTCGCTTTCCCGCTTGTCGGGTACAGATGCTGGATATGGATGCGCCGTCCGCGCTGGACGGCGCGCCCTTCGATGTCACTCATTGTTACGGCTTGCTCTACCACCTCGCTGAGCCTGCGCAGGCCCTCGCTTATCTCAGTGCCAACACACGCAGCCTGCTGTTTCTGGAAACCTGTGTGTCATTCGGTGACGATTTGCTGACCAATGCCATTGCCGAACGACAGGCTGACCCAACCCAGGCCTATTCCGGGACCGGCTGTCGACCTACCAGAGCCTGGCTGTTCAAAGCGCTGCAAAACCTGTTCGAATTCGTTTATGTACCGACCACCCAGCCGTGGCACGAAGAATTTCCGCTCGATTGGAGCGCGCCGCATAAGCATCATGCAGCGCTGCAGAGAGCGGTGTTCATCGCCTCGCGCGAGCCGCTAAACAACGCAAATTTATCGGCAGGATTGATTGCCGAACAGCTACGTCACGACTGAGCGCTGACTGGCGCCACGTGCGGAGCAGCCAGGCCTCGCCGTGGTGTGCTCTATGGGGCGTGGCGGTTCGCCATCAAGGCAGCTTGGCGCACGCTGCTCATGCACCCCGGGGACAAGCTCGATTCCAGCAGAATACCTAGCGAACGAAGACGAAGTTGTAGTCTTTGACTGCATTTGTGTCGCTGCACAGCTGCAACTGTTGTCCATCCTCGCTCAAGGTATGGGCGCGGTAACCAAACGACGCCATGGTTCCCAGTGCCTGTTCGACGCTGGTACCGAACGGCGTCATGTTTTCCTGATACAACTCCATCAACACGATCCGCGGCGCCCGATTCAGGTCGCCGAGTAGTTGGGCTGCGCCCTGCAGCACCAGGGCTTCGGCGCCTTCAACGTCGATTTTCAAGATATCGACGCGCGGAATCCCGTGCTGTTTGACGTAGTCGTCGAGGGTGATCATCTGCACCGGTATCGTCGCCAGGGCAAGACTGCGACCAACGTCGTGGAGCGATGAATAGGCCGAATCGGTGCTCACCGTGAAGCTCAAGGTTTGCGCTTCATCGCCCACCGCGCACGCGTTGATGGCGATATGCGCAAATCCGTTCAACTCGCGATTGGCAGCGATAAGTGCCGCGTTCAAGGGGATGGGTTCGAAGACGTGGATGGCACCACGCGGTGCGAGATGCGCCAGTAACATGGAGAAGTAGCCAACGTTGCCACCTACATCGAAACAGATATCCGCATCACGCACGACACCGCGAAAGTAGGCGCTCTCCGGCGCCTCGTAAACACCGAACAGGCTGAGATGCCGGCCAACGGTTTCATTGGCCTGCACCAGCATCTCGAATTCGCGCAGTTGCAAATGGCGAATACGACGCTTCGCCGGGGGCGTCACAATCTTCGCCAGCAGCAGCAGCAGCCGGCGGATCTTGCGCGACACGTAGCGCATCGGAGCGCGGACGGAGCGTTGGGCCGGCGGCTGCCGTCGCTGCGCGCTTCAGGCCGCCGCGCGCTGCGCGTCCCACACCGCCCGCAGATCAGTCATGGTGAGCGTCGCCAGAATCTTCAGATCGTTATCGAGGATCGACAACATCTCTGCCGCACCGTGACCGCGCACGCTGTAGAACACCACCGCACCTTCGGGACCACCGCCTTCGCTGTGGGTATCGTCGCGCTTACCGCGGTAGTAACGCCCGGCGGGCCGAATTTCTTTCAAGGTGCCGTTGGTTTCATACATGCGCAGCTCGCCTTGAATGATGATCATATTGGTCTGGGCGATATGGGTATGGATCGCCACCACTTCATTGGGCTCGAACTTCACGATCAGGTCGATGACCTGGCGCTCTTCGTCGAGGTCGCAGAGCGAAAAGGCGAGGTTGTCGATGCCGACAAACGGGTGCCAGGTGATCTTGCTGTCATCGAAGGGGAAAGACGGCGTGCGGATTGCTTGCGTAGCGGCCATGGGAGCCTCCCTTAAAGTACCGGTGTGTGGGTGAAGTATACGTGTTCGGCGATCGCCACACCCTTGGGTGGGCGCGCACTGAG
>JANOXY010000217.1:0-11075 GCA_031418675.1 Pseudomonadota bacterium | reverse complement strand
ATGGAAGAAGTGCGCCTTGGCGGGCGGGTGAGCGCCGGGCGTACGGGGCTTGCCGGTGGTGCGGGCATGGTGTCAGAGAACACTGCCAACGCCTTTGGTTTGCGTCTCGGGCAACGCGTGCGTCATCGCATGTTTGGCGAGGGCGTGGTGTTGCATATGGAAGGTCAGGGCGAGCATTCACGGGTCAGGTCAACTTCGAGGCCGAGGGCATGAAATGGCTGGTGGCGGCCTATGCGGGCCTGGAAGCGGCCAGCTGAAAGTTGTCGTGAGCTACAAAAAAAGGGCTCTGCCCACCACGCTTGAGGTTTAGCGTGGTCGGCAGAGCCCCTTTTTGTTCCCGCTTACTTGGCGGCTTCGACCATGTAATTGACCGCGGCTTTGATGTCTTCGTCGGCGATGTCCGGACGGCCGCCCTTGGGAGGCATCATGCCGGCGCTGCCCATGTAGCCGTTGATGGAACTGCTGTGCAGCACCTCAAGACCCTTCTCGATGCGCGGTGCCCAGGCGGTCTTGTCGCCAAATTTTGGTGCGCCAGCGGCACCTGGTGTGTGGCAAACAAAACACACGGCGTCATAGGTGGCTTTACCTTTGCCGCTGTCCGCTACAGCGGGCGCAGCGGCAACGACTGGAGTCACTTCGGCCACAGCCGCCGGCGCGGCGGCAACCGCTTCGGCAGCAGGCGCTGGCGCGGCGGCGCTGTCGTTTTTGCCACCGACGGCGGCCACCATGTAGTCGACCGCCGCACCCACTTCAGCATCGGTGAGGGTGGGATTACCACCCCGTGCCGGCATCATGCCCGCCTGGCCGGTGTAGCCAACAATGGCATGGCTCACGAGGGTATCGCGGCCTTGCGCAATGCGCGTTTCCCAGGCTGCAACGTCGGCAAACTTCGGCGCACCGGCGATGCCTTGAGCGTGGCAGGCAAAACAGACCTTGTCGTAGGTCGCTTTACCCGGGTCGCTGCTGTCGGCTGCGGCCGGGGCCGCTGTCGCGCTGGCGACTTCGGCACCGGTTTTGGCACCTTCGACATTGACCGCTTCCGAGCCGGTGTTGAGCGCACCTACCGGCGCGACATTGGACGGAGCAACTCGCACGCCATAAGCGTCTTGTGCGCCGCTATTGACCATCTTGGCCAGTACGAAGGCGACTAAACCAATCACTGCCAGCCCCAGTAAAACCACGGAGAAATTTCTAACAAATGCCGAGTCGTCTTGATGTGCGCTCATTTTGCTCTCTCGAAGGAACAGGGAGGATCCAGAATCATGTTGGGCCGCACATTACCGGCTGGCGTGGGCCGCGGGCATTATAGCCAAATTGCCCTGATTCACTAGGGATGATGGGGCTTTAGGGGCGGGGCACAAACAGATTGAGACAGTTGGGTAGTGTGGCCCGCGGCCGAGTCCTTCCGGTCCGTTGGCAGGGCGTGCGAGCATCGTGCGTAATGCCGCTATAATCGCCGCCCATCAAGCGCCCGTAGCTCAGCTGGATAGAGTGCTGCCCTCCGAAGGCAGAGGTCACAGGTTCGAATCCTGTCGGGCGCGCCAATACGACGGACGATTGGGTGATTCGTGATTCGCCGTTACTGCGTCGGGGAGCGGCTACGCCTTCGACCCTCGCTCTCAGCGTTTTGCGCTGTCGTACTCACAGCAAAGAATCCGAACGGCTCCCGACGGCCCTGCCACCACAGCTCAAGCCATGGGAGCAGATCCCCCACTGTGCGTAAGCTGGCTCGGCGGGCGTGGTCTACCCGCGCCGCCGGCTTGCCGCGACCTGGCGATTTACGATCATCGCGCTCAGGTGCCAGCTTTGACGTCCTTGGTCTGCAGCAGACATTTCACAAAAGCGCCGCCCTTCATGATCGCTTTTAATTTGGCGCGATCCTGCAATACCGTGAGGTCGCGCGACGGATCGCCGTCCACCACCAGCAGATCCGCCAGCTTGCCTTCTTCGATCGTGCCGAGTTCGTGCAGCCGTCCTTGCAGTGCGGCACCGTTGCGCGTAGCCCAGCCGATAACGTCGAGATTCGAAACACCACACAGTTTCGGATAGACCGCGAGTTCCTTGGCGTAGTCGCCGTGCGGCATCAAGGAGCCAAAACCGAAATCGTCGCCAACCACGATGGGCACGCCGGCATCGTGAGCACGCTTAACGGTGGCGGGATGATTTTCCAGCGTGCGTTCCAGCTCCGGGATCATGGACTCGAGTCCGGGCGCTGTGCCGCTCAGGTACATGCCAACCAGGCGCGAGGGAAAGTAGAGACTTGGCGCCAGGAAGCTGCCGTTACGCACAAACAGCTCGATGCATTCGTCATCGGTGCCATCACCGTGGTCGACTACATCGATGCCGGCCTTGAGTGCCGCCTTGATACCGCGGGTGCTGATCAAATGCCCGCGGATTTTGGCGCCACGTTCATGGGCTGTGCGCACCGCCATGTCGATTTCTTCCTCGCTCATGCTCATGATTTCGCGGCCATAGGGCAGACCGTGGCCACCGGTTGGGTAGAGTTTGACGATGTCTACGCCGTTGGCGATCTCTTCGCGCACTGCTTTGCGGAATTCCTCCGGCCCGTCACAGATCCGCGCCAGGCCTTGCAGACCGAGCTTCCACCATTTTGGGTGCATGTCTACCGAGTCGCCGGTGGTGACGACGTCACGACCGCAGGCCATGATGCGCGGCCCCGGGATCAGTCCGCTATTGATCGCGTTACGCAGCGCGACATCGATGAAGTGCGCGGCACCGGCACCGACGGCCATGGTGTAGCCACTCATTAACAGCAGCTCGGCGTTTTTGGCCGCGATCAGCGTCAGCGTTGTGGGCGGATGTTTAAGATCGATCTCTTGCAGACTTTTGACGTTGTCGTAAGCGGGATGGTAGTGACAGAAGGCCATGCCCGGCATCACGACCTGGCCACCCAGATCGAACACCGTGTCCTTCTTACTCGGTCTGGGTGCCTTGGCGGCGCAACTGACCTTGGTGATGCGGTCATCACTAACCACGATGACCATGTCGTCGCGCGGCGCATTCAAGCCGTCGATGAGGCGCGCGCCGCAGAAGAATGTTTTGCTCGTCACGTTCGTTCTCCCCGGTAGTCTGCGTTTCATTGTAGACACTCGCAGAAAAATAGTGAGCGTTGCGACGCTAGCCCGGGTCGGGCCGAGATGGGGCAGGTGCCAATCGTTGCCAGGTGGGCCGCCGGAGGACGTCTGAATAAAACCACCGGTGTCGATTCAGCAACGCGCAGATTGCTGTGGTGACCTTGAACGGTCGAGGACCCACCCTTTCCCGCGGCTTGCGCACATGGACTTGCGTGCCCCTGGGTCAGCGTTTGGCGCCTTCATCTGCGCGATCGGCAGATCCCGACGTTGCGGCTCGGCACCTGCGCGCGCGGCTGCTTAACTTCGGCGCCTGCCAGCGCGGATGTGATGCCCGCGTTGTTGGTTCTCGTCTAAACAGTTTCGAAGCGTTCGCCATGCACGATTTGATCATTCGTAGCGTCAGAATCGTCGACGGCACCGGCGCTGAATATCCAGGACACGCACAATGTCAGGAACATCTAGGCCGTCACAGCTGTCGCGCGGAACGAGGGACTAGGTGTTGAAGTAACTACCGGGGCTTGCGGCCTCGCACAGCTTGCCCGATGGTAAGCGCCTGGCAGCATTCCCCGAGAGGCCAGGGCGGGAGCTACGACTGGTCTAAAGAGACTGGCCGTGCTTACGATGCGCCATGAGCAACCTGTCCAGCGCCATCGCCGGCCGCGTTGCTGCTGCGGCGTGACGCGGGTCTGCTCCCCCTTCCCTCACTGAGGAAACCAATTTGTCGACTCCCCTGCTCTTCTCCGCCTTTGTCATGAACACCGCCTCTCACATCCTGCATGGTTTGTGGCGACGAGAAGATGCCGGGCAGACAGCGTTTAATTCACTCGCGTTCTGGGTCAAGCTTGTCCAAGAATTGGAACGCGGTTTGTTCGACGTTATTTTTTTCGCTGACGTGCACGGCGTCTACGGGCGCAAAGGTGGATCATTCACCAAGCACGTCGAGAGTGGGCTGCAGATCCCGAGTAACGACCCGGCGGTGGTGCTCTCGGCGCTTGCCAGTCATACCCAGCACCTCGGCCTTGCCTTCACGAGCAGCATTGTGCAGGACCACCCCTTCAGTTTTGCACGCAAGATCTCCACGCTCGATCACGCGAGTGAGGGACGCATCGCCTGGAATATCGTCACCAATGGCCTGGCGAACGGTGCGCGGAATTTTGGTTATGAGGACCTCACTGCACACGACGATCGCTATCGATGGGCAGAAGAATACATGGACGTCACCTACAAACTCTGGGAAGGATCATGGGACGATGGGGCGCTGATCCAAGACCGTCGACGCGGTGTGCATGCGGATCCGGCGCGAGTGCATCGTATTAATCATGCCGGCACGCACTATCGTGTTGAGGGGCCGCATCTGGCTGCGCCCTCACCGCAACGTACACCGCTGCTGTTTCAGGCCGGCTCGTCACCGGCGGGCATGGGCTTTGCCGCCAGGCATGCTGAAGCACAATTTTTGCTGGCACCGTCACCGGCCGCCGCCGCCCAGGCCATTACCGCCATGCGTGCGTTGCTGCCGACCTGCGGTCGCGCGGCTGGGGATATCAAGTTTTTTCAAGGCCTGTCGTTTGTTATAGGTAGCACCGAAGAAGAAGTTGCACGCCTCGATCGTGAACTGGATGAGGCCATCGATCAGGAAACCATGATCACGCACCTTGGCGGCGTCATGGGTATCGATCTCGAGATAAATTCACTGGACCAGCCGATCAGCGAATTGCAGACAGAAGGCGCCAGGAGTCTGCTTGACTGGGTGCGTGCCGCCGTGCCGGATCGTGTGCCGACGGTGCGCGATATCGGACTGCTGGCGAGTCGCAGCAGTCGCGTCAGTGGCACGCCACAGGGCGTCGCCGCTCAGCTGGAGCTGTGGCAGGCGGCCGGCATTGATGGCATCAACGTCATCAACGCCACCATTCCAGGCAGTTACCTGGAGTTCATCGATGAGGTGATGCCCGTTTTGCGGGCGCGTGGTCTGGCGCGGGATGCTTATGCGCCAGGCACACTGCGGCACAAGATTTTTGGTCGCGACCGATTGCCTGCCAGCCATCCGGCAGCGCGCTATCGAAACGCTTTTGGCCGCTCCTGAACAAAATGATGCGACGTTATGAGTCGACTGACGCCGTGTGACGCCGCCGCCGCCGCGCTCGCGCCGCGTTGCGCCAATACTTCCCCAGCCACGACCCGCTGCCGCTTGCTGCCCTGTTGCGCAGTTATGGTGAGTTGCCTCATCACCGTGAACCTCTACGGGTACGGCTCGCCACTGTTGAACGCTGTCACGGTGATCCCGCCCGCACCGAGTGCGGCGGAAGTCGAGCAGGACCGCGCCGCAGTCCGCGAGCTGCTCGATACCTGGGGCAAGGGATAAACCACACCGTCGACTAGCCGCCGGCAGCCGTGGGCTGACACTGCGCAACGGCGCCTGGTCCGGCACCCGGAAGATGGTGCCCGCTGATCCCGCGGCCATAGCTCGACACCCACGCCGGCGAATGCTTAACTTCAGCTCTGCCGGCGCAGGCGCGTGACCTGTGTCCTTAGTCCTCGTCCCAACTGTCTCGGAGCGTTCGCCATGCACGATTTGATCATCCGTAACGCCAGAATCGTCGACGGCACCGGCGCGGCGGCCTTCATGGGCGAAGTGGCGGTGGCCGACGGCAAGATAGTCACCGTGGCGCGAGCTGGCGAAGCGCCTATCACCGGCGAGGCCCGCCGCAGCATCGATGCGGGTGGGCATTTATTGACACCGGGTTTTGTCGATATCCACACCCATTACGACGGCCAGGTGTGCTGGGACAAACAACTCACACCCAGTTGCTGGCATGGTGTCACGACGATAGTGATGGGTAATTGTGGCGTGGGCTTTGCACCTGTGCGTCCCGGCACCGAGCGTGAACTGGTGGAGATCATGGAGTCCGTCGAGGACATCCCCGGCACCGCCCTGCACGAAGGCATTCCCTGGGGCTGGGAGAGTTTTGCTGAGTATCTTGCGTGTATCGATACGCCCTACACCATGGACATCGGTGCCCAGGTACCCCACGTCGCCGTGCGCCACTATGTCATGGGCGCGCGTTGTTACGAAGACGCCACGGCTGAGGACATCGCGCAGATGGCCGCCATCACCAAACAAGCCATGCACGATGGCGCGTTGGGATTTTCGACCTCGCGCTTTTATGGGCACTTCGATAAACACGGTGAACTGGTGCCGGGCACCCACGCCGATGGTGAAGAGCTGAAGGCCATCGGCAATGCTTTGGCCGAAGCGGGTCATGGCAGTATCGAAATCATTTCCGATCGTATTGAAGACCCGGCCGAGCAAGCTTGGATCGAATGGATCGCCCGTCGCACCGGGCGGCCCGTGACGATACTGGTGACCGCCAACCTCGGTGCCGGGGTGTGGGCCATGGCTGACAAGCTGAACGCCGAAGGCCTGCACATCCGTCCGCAGGTGGGCGCACGACCAGCTTCGATACTCATGAGCCTGGAAGGCACCGTGAATCCGATGCGGCAGTTTCCGTCCTACCACTTGATTCGGTCATTGCCCGTGGCGGAACAACGCCAGCGCCTGCGTGATCCGGCGTTCCGCGCCCGCATCCTGGCCGACACCCCGAAGATGGCGCGTGATGCGATGACCGCCACCATGATCTCGACCTGGGACAAGATGTTCGTGCTGCCGACGGATCTCAGCTATGAACCGAGCCTCGCCGAGTCGGTGGCCGGCATTGCCGCAGCCCGGGGTGTACACGTACGGGAAGCCTTGATGGACATCATGGCTGATGGTCGACCCCTGTTGGTTCTGATCGGTGACTACTCAGGCAGCCTCGAAAAGCAGCACAGCGGCATCGCCCATCCGCACTCGGTGTTTGGTCTGTCCGATGGGGGCGCCCACTGTGGCGTGTTGTGTGATGCCAGTATGCCGACCTACATGATGGCCTACATGAGTCGCGATCGAACCCGCGGGCCAATTTTTCCGCTCGAGTTCACGGTGCATAAGATGACGCGCGATACAGCCCTGCTCTACGGGCTGACCGATCGCGGTGTGATTGCGCCGGGCTTTCGTGCGGATCTGAACATCATCGATTTTGATCAGCTGGCGCTCGAAGATCCGCAGATGGTCTATGACTTGCCCGCCGGTGGAAAACGCTTGATTCAGAAGGCGCGCGGTTATGTCGCGACCATCTGCAAGGGCGAAGTAACCTATGAAAACGGCGTGCATACCGGCGCATTGCCGGGGCGCTTGTTAAGGGGCTGAGGGCGCGAGTGCGCCTTGTGAGCTGCGGTGACGGTGCCGCACCCTAGCTCCCTCTCCGTTGGAGAGAGAGCTGGGGATGGGGATGATTGCAGTCTTGTCAGGGACACGGGGACCTTGGCAGCCGTAGTGCGCAACAGTGATCCAAACGCCCGCGACGATTACGAGCGCTTATTACCCCAGCTATCCCAATGCACAAACGCCGAAGTCGGCAAGCGCTTGGCTGGTTTGAAATCCTCGCCGGTGAAATAGGCCACCGGAAACAACGCCGCCTGGGTCACCGTGGCAGGAATGTCGAGAATCTTCGCGACTTCCTGTTCGTGCATGATGTGCAGCGTGGTCCATGCCGTACCCAGACCGCGGGAACGCAGCGCCAGCATGAATGACCAGGCGGCCGGCAGGATCGAGCCATAAACACCCGCCTGTTCAACGGGACTCGCTTTTTCGATGCGGCCTTCTATGCAGGCGATCACGAGGGCCGGCGCTTCATGCATGTGTTCAGCGAGGAAATCCGCTGAACTCAGCACGCGGTCCATTTGTTTGGCGCGCAAGTCGTTGGCATCGGCGTCATAACGCGCGCGCATTGCCGGATCGCTGCTGTAGAGCTTGAAGGCTTTTTTGTAGATCTCCGACACGGCTTTGCGCTTGGCGGCGTCGGTGACGACAACAAAAGACCAGCCCTGGGAATTGCCACCGGTGGGGGCCTGCAATGCCAGGTCGATGCATTTGGTGATAATGCTGGCGTCAACCGGGCGGGAGAAGTCGAGCCGTTTGCGCACTGAGCGGGTGGTGGATAACAGATGATCAACGGTGGTGAGATCCATAGGGGCTCCAGAATTCGATGTAGATGACGTGACGATTGCGCGCCTGAGCGTGCGCGACTGAGCATACGCGAGGGGTCGTGAGCCCACCAGCGAGGCACGCGTGTCGCATCGGGCTGACGCTGCTTGCATACTCGCTTAGCTGTAAGTGCGGGCTTGCGCAGTCGCCGATGTCTCAGGTTTCTGAGCTGCGCACTTAGGTTTTGCGCGGTTTGGCGCGATGGGTGGCGGTGGCTGTCCACGGATCGTCGGGCCACGGATGTTTGGGATAGCGCCCCTTCATTTCGCGCTTTACTTCGGGATAGGTTCGTTCCCAGAAGCCTTTCAGATCCTGTGTCACTTGGATCGGTGTCTGTCGTGGTGAGAGCAGGTGCAGTAATACCGGCACACCGCCGCGTGCAATACGCGGCGTGTCGGCCAGCCCAAACATCTCCTGCAGCTTGACCGCCAACACCGGCGGTTCACCAAGGGCATAAACGATCTTGCGTTGCATGCCACTGGGCACGGTGAGTGTGGTGGGCGCGTATTCATCAAGCACGCGTCGTTGTGCGTGGTCGAGCCGCTGATAAAGTGCAGCGCTCAGATCGTCTGCGCTTAAATCCGTCAGCCGCGCCTTGCCAATGAATTGTGGTGCCAGCCACGCATCGACGCTGGCGGTCAGTGCCGTGTCGGATACCTCGGGCAGATTCAGATCGGGACACCAGTGACGCAAGTTTTCCACACGCGCCTGCCACTCCCGCGCAGCTTCGCTCCAGGGCAGGCAGTCGAGCCCGAGTGCCATCACACCGTTGGCCAGCAATGCCGCCGTTTTGTCATCCCGGGGCACTGGCAGGCTGCGACGTTCCAGCACGATGGCGGCGAAGCGTCGTTCTTCGATGGCTTCCACCGCCCGGTTCGCGGCATTAAAGCTGAGTTTGCGATCTCGACAGAACTGGTCAGCGAAATACTGTTCCAGAAATGCCAGATCACAGGGCGCGGCGCGTTGCACCAGGCTGTCGCGTGCATCAAAGCGCAGCTCGGCAATGCTTAACCAGGGTTCACCGACCAGGGTGGAGTCGTCCCCGAGTTGCGCGCCGCGACCGTTGGCCAGCACATAGCGGCGCGGATTGTGTTCATCCTGGCGCGCGATGCGATCGGGATAGGCCAGCGCCAGCAGATTGCCGCAGGCGTTGAGCTGATGGTCGCTGTCATCCTCGTCGGCAAGCTTCAGACGACTGCGCCAGTGACGCGCGGCCTGGCCGATGGCGGCCAGCGCGCCCCGGTGCACGTCGTGAGCGCTGGCGCGCCCTTGGCGCTGGGCATGCAGGGCACGCAATCGCACACGCAGATCGTCGTTGCGTCGCCCCTCGCCAAGCAAAGGATCGCGCCCTTCCAGCAGCGCCGCGAGATCGCAGGCCAGTCCACGCCACTTTGCCGGTGCGCGCTGCATGGCATTGGCAAGGCGCGGATGGGCGCCCATCGCGAGCAACGCGGCGCCATGGCTGGTGACTCTATCGTCCTTGTCGATGGCCGCCAGCGCACGCAGCAGATCATGGGCTTGGGCGTAGGCACCCGTTGGCGGCGCATCGAGAAAACGCAGATTGGTCGAGCCCCATACTTTTGTTTCCAGTGCGAGCGCTGACAACTCTACGCACTGAATTTCGGGGCGCGTGGCCGATTCAAGTAATTGCGACGAAGCCCACAAGCGGTAACAACGCCCGGCTGCGACACGACCGGCGCGACCGGCGCGTTGACGCGCCGAAGACTGCGCGATGCTGACGGTTTCCAGCCGACTCATGCCACTCAGGGGATCAAATCGTGGCTCACGCGCAAAGCCGCTATCCACCACCGCCCGCACCCCAGGCAGTGTGACGCTGGATTCTGCGACGTTGGTGGCCAGTACGACACGACGCTGATCAGCGGGCTGTAGAAGGCGCGCCTGCGCTTCGATGCTGAGTTCACCATGCAGTACCTCGAGCGGTACCTCGAGATCGCTCAGCAAACGTGCGGAGCGCTCGATCTCGGCCTTGCCCGGCAGGAAACACAAGACATCACCGTCGGTCTCGGCCAGCGCCAGACGCACAACACGCTTGAGCTGTAAGTCGGGCGTTTCGCGGGCCAATAAAGGCTGATAGCTCACTTCCACCGGATAGCTGCGACCTTCTGAAGTGACACGCGGCGCATCCATGTACTGGGCGAGTCGTTCACCGTCGAGGGTGGCTGACATCACCACCAGGCGCAGTTCCGGTCGCACCGCCCCCTGCACTTCAAGACACATCGCGAGCCCCAGATCGCTAGCCAGATGTCGCTCGTGGAACTCATCAAACACCACTGCAGAAAACCCATCTAGCAGCGGGTCGTCCTGCAACAGGCGGGTGAGAATGCCTTCGGTCACGATCTCAATGCGGGTGCGAGCTGAGATTTTGCGCTCGAAGCGAATGCGATAACCGACCATTCAGCCGCCAGCGTGCGGGTGAAATTGATCACCGCGCCCTTCGAGGTGCTGTAGGCGATGGTGTCCATGCCGCGCGGGTTGCCATTGAGCCCTGCTATGGACGCGATGTTGATGATGCGCCCTGCCCTGGCCGGGATCATGCTGTGTTTTGCGATGTGTTGCGAGAGGATGAAATAACAGCGGAAATTCAGTTTCATCACATTGTCCCAGTCCGCCACCGGGTGGTCTTCGGCTGGCGCGCCCCAGCTGGCGCCGGCGTTGTTGACGAGGATGTGCACGTCGCCCAGGCGCG
The DNA here is from genome assembly GCA_031418675.1 of Pseudomonadota bacterium. GTDB lineage: Bacteria > Pseudomonadota > Gammaproteobacteria > JADJYF01. The sequence continues at coordinate 196 of JANOXY010000217.1, read as the reverse complement.
AGAGGGTTTCGTCGGCGAGGCGGCGCAGGTCTTCCTCTTTGGCGCAGTCGGCGGCGATCCAGCGTGCATCGATGCCCTGCGCTTGCAGTTGTGCGGCGGCCTGCTCCAGCTCATCGGCTTTGCGGTCGCTGAGCATGATTTTTGCGCCCGCCTCGCCCAGCGCCTTCGCAATCTGCAGGCCCAGGCCGCGCGAGCC
>JANOXY010000216.1:0-6290 GCA_031418675.1 Pseudomonadota bacterium | reverse complement strand
GCGCAATTCATCCAGCGTGTAACCGACAGCGAGCTTGGCGGCCACTTTGGCGATCGGAAAACCGGTGGCTTTGGAAGCTAGCGCGGAGGAACGCGATACGCGCGGGTTCATCTCGATCACTATGAGACGGCCGTTCGCGGGGTTGACCGCGAACTGGACATTGGATCCGCCGGTATCAACGCCGATCTCGCGCAGCACCGCCAGAGAAGCGTTGCGCATGATCTGATATTCCTTGTCCGTGAGGGTCTGGGCCGGCGCGACGGTAATCGAGTCGCCGGTATGAACGCCCATCGGATCGAGGTTTTCGATCGCACATACGATGATGCAGTTGTCGACGCGATCGCGCACAACCTCCATCTCGTATTCTTTCCAGCCCAGGAGCGATTCCTCCAGCAGGATTTCCGTCGTCGGCGATGCATCAAGGCCACGTCGGCAGGCTTCGTCGAAGTCTTCTTTGTTATAAACGATGCCGCCGCCTGTGCCGCCCAGCGTGAAAGACGGGCGAATGACGACGGGGAAACCAAGTTCTTTCTGCCCTGCGCGCGACTCTTCGAGATTGTGCGCGATAAACGAACGTGCACATTCGAGACCGATGCGGCCCATGGCTGCGCGAAACTTGGAGCGATCTTCAGCCATGTCGATGGCTTGTTCGGAGGCGCCGATCAGTTCCACGCCGTATTTCTCGAGCACACCGTTATGCGCGAGGTCGAGTGCGCAATTGAGCGCTGTCTGACCACCCATGGTCGGCAGCAGCGCGTCTGGACGTTCGCGCTCTATGATGGCGGCGACCGTTTCCCAGCGGATCGGTTCGATGTAGGTGGCATCGGCCATACCGGGATCGGTCATGATCGTGGCTGGGTTCGAATTGACCAGCACCACGCGGTAGCCTTCGTCGCGCAAAGCCTTGCAGGCTTGCGAACCGGAATAGTCGAACTCGCAGGCCTGACCAATAACGATGGGGCCTGCACCGATCAGCAGGATGGTTTTGATGTCGTCTCGACGCGGCATGATCAGCGGCCTGCGCGTGCACGCTCAATGAGCGTGACAAAATGATCGAATAATGGCTGCACGTCCTGTGGGCCAGGACTGGCTTCGGGATGCCCTTGAAAGCTGAAGGCCGGCAGTTCGCGATGGGCAATACCCTGCAGGGAACCATCGAACAGCGAGCGGTGGGTAGCGCGCAAGCTTGCAGGCAAGCTCGCCTCGTCAACCGCGAAGCCGTGGTTCTGACTCGTGATGAAAACCCGTCCTGTATCGAGATCCTTGACCGGGTGATTGGCACCGTGGTGGCCGAACTTCATCTTCGTTGTCCGCGCGCCGCAGGCCAGGGCCAGCAACTGGTGGCCGAGGCAGATGCCGAATACCGGCACGCGGGCCGCAAGCAATTCACGCAGCGCAACGATGGCGTAGGTACAAGGCTCAGGATCGCCGGGTCCGTTCGACAGGAATACACCATCAGGTTTGCGCGCCAGCACTTCACTGGCGGCAGTGGTGGCGGGTACGACTTCCACATTGCATCCGCGGTCGGCGAGTAGACGCAGGATGTTGTGCTTCACACCAAAATCGTAGGCCACCACAGAAAAGCGGCTCGCGCCCATCACACGATGGGCATTGCCGGCCAATGCCCAACTGCCTTCGCGCCAGGTGTATGCGGCGTCAGTGCTGACCACGCTTGCCAGATCTGCGCCGCTCATGCCGGGAAAACCGCGCGCTGCGGCGAGGGCTTGGGCGTTGCTGATCGCCGGCCCGGCCATAATGCAACCGCTTTGTGCACCATGGGTACGCAGCAGGCGGGTTAGTTTGCGGGTATCGATGTCGGCAATTGCGACCACACCCTGCTCACGCAGGAAGTCGCCTAAAGAACCACTCGCGCGCCAATTGCTGACCGCCATCGACGCGTCACGCACGACCAGGCCGCTGGCGAAGGTGCGTCGCGACTCGGAATCCTGCGTGTTGACCCCGGTATTGCCGATGTGCGGATAGGTGAGTGTGACGATCTGTTGGGCATAGGACGGGTCAGTGAGGATTTCCTGGTAACCGGTGATAGCCGTATTGAATACAACTTCGCCGATGCCCAGACCGGAGACACCGATGGAACGGCCATGAAAAACAGTGCCGTCTGAAAGCGCTAATACAGCTGGATCACTCACAATCTTTCCCACATAAACAAAGCGGGAGGCAATCGCACGACTGCTCCCGCTCAATGGCGCGCATTGTACGTGAGCGACCTAGGGCAGGGAAGGACCATAGAGTGTCGATACGTGCAGCGGAGCCGACGTTTCACACGAAGACACGAACTCGCGATGCTCGATGCTGGTGCGGCTTGGCAGCTCACGCGTGGATCAGTTCTGCTGGGAGTCCGGGCTGGTCGACATCGTCGCGCGGTAGCGCTTGATGCGGTGGCTGATTTCAATTGCGACTTCGAGCGCCCGCTTGCCGTCTTCACCGGTTACTTCCGGCAAGTCACCGTGGCGCACGGCGGCGACAAAGGAAGCAATTTCGGCCTTCAACACGTCGGTACTGCCGACGCTCGCAGTTTCGAAAGTCACTTCGCGCTGTTCCTGGGCCTCGCGACCGTCGGTGACCGTCCCGATGCGCAATTCGTGGTTGGCGTAGTCGATCGACAGATAGCCACCTCGCTGATAGACCTTCATGACCCGGGACGGCTCTTGAGAAACCCGACTGGCGGACAATTCAGCGATGCAACCGCTGGCAAACTCGAGACGTGCATGGGCGATATCGATGTCATCGGTGACCACGGCGGTGCCCGATGAATGAATGGCGCGCAACGGGCTGCCGACAATGCTCAGCACGATATCGATGTCGTGAATCATGAGATCCAGCACCACATCAACCTCAGTGCCGCGTTTTTTGTAAGCCGAGAAGCGCTGCGCTTCTATGAGCCGCGGTGTGTCTATGCGTTCGCGGAGCGCGCGCACGACCGGGTTGAAGCGCTCAAGATGCCCGACTTGCAACACCAGATTTTGAGCCGCCGCGCTCTGGATGAGGATTTCGGCTTCGGCAACGGTCGCCGTCAAGGGCTTTTCGACCAGCGCATGAACGCCGGCGGCTAAACAATCCTGGGCAATAACAAAGTGCCGCGCGGGTGGCACCACGATCGAGACCAGATCGAGGTCGGGCAGAATCTCACGGTAGTCTGTGACGGCGCGGGTAGCGTACTTATTGGCGACTTCGGCACCACGCAGCGCATCCGTGTCGACCACGGCGAAGAGCTCCACGCCGTCGAGTTGGGTATATTTCTGTGCGTGGAAATTACCGAGGTAGCCTACCCCGATGACGGCGGCCCGCAATGCTCGCATACGCTTACCCGCAGATCCGGTGGCGCCCAACGACCCCGGTTTGTGGCGCGAGTATACCCGAGCGGTGCGGTGTCTTCAGTCCCGCAGACCCAACACGTCCTGCATGTCGTACAGCCCAGCCGCTTGCGCCATGAGCCACTCGGCGGCGCGCAGCGCACCGCCGGCGAAGGTCGAACGATCGGCGGACTTGTGGGTGATCTCGATACGTTCACCGCTGCCGGCAAACAGCAAGGTGTGATCGCCGACGATTTCACCCGCGCGTATGGTTTCGAAGCCGATGGTTTTCCGCTCCCGCGGCCCGGTTCGCCCTTCCCGGCCATAGATCGCGCAGGTCTTGAGATCACGACCCAGGGCGGCCGCGACCACTTCGCCCAGGCGCAAAGCTGTGCCGGAAGGCGCATCAATTTTGTGCCGGTGATGAGCCTCGATAATCTCAACGTCGAAATCGTCACCGAGAACCCGCGCGGCGAGATCTGCCAATTTGAAGCAAAGATTCACGCCCACGCTCATGTTCGGCGCAAACATGACCGGAATATCGCGCGACGCGTCGCGAATATCTGCCTCAGCAACACCGAAACCGGTGGTGCCGATGACGATGCGCTTGGCCAAGCGGCGGCACAAAATGAGATGCGCCAAGGTCGATTCTGGCACGGTGAAATCAATCAACACATCACATGCCGCCAGCGCCACCGCCGGATCGGCCGCAATGCTCACGCCATTGGCGCCAACACCCGCCAGCAGGCCGGCATCACTGCCCAAGTGCGGGGAAGCGGCATGTTCGAGTGCCGCACTCAAGACCAGGGTCGGGTGCTCGGCCAGCATGCTGATCAAGGTCCGTCCCATGCGGCCGCCGGCGCCGGCAATGGCAACCCGAGTTCGGTTCTGCGCCATGTCGCCCCCCTCTAAGCTTGCGCCTGATGCATCAGGAGAACTTCATTTCTTCGAAGAACTTCTTCACACCATCGAGCCACGAGCTGGCCCGCGGACTGTGGGTATTGCCCTCGCCGTTCAGCGACTCACCAAACTTGCGCAAGATCTCTTTCTGCTCTTTGTTGAGGTTGACCGGGGTCTCAACGGCGACCCGACAGATCAGATCACCAACCTGCCCACCGCGCACCGAACGCACACCCTTGCCGCGCAAACGGAACATGCGTCCTGTCTGGGTCTCGGCCGGGATCTTGAGCATCACGCGCCCCTGCAGGGTCGGAACCTCGAGCTCACCACCGAGCACGGCGGTGACAAAATCAATCGGCACCTCGCAGCGCAGATCGGTCTCTTCGCGGCTGAAAATGGGATGCTCTTTAACCACCACATTCACATAGAGGTCGCCCGAGGGGCCGCCGTTCTGGCCCGGCTCACCTTCGCCCGAGAGGCGTATGCGATCACCGTTGTCGACACCCGCCGGCACTTTGACCGAAATGGTTTTGTTGCCACGTGTTTTACCACCACCGTTGCAGCTCGCGCAGGGGTCGGAAATGGTGCGGCCGCTGCCGCGACACTTTGGGCAGGTCTGCTGGACCGAAAAGAAACCCTGCTGCATGCGCACCTGGCCGGCGCCGCCGCAGGTGCCGCACTGGTCCGGTGCTTTGCCGCTGCGCGAGCCCTTGCCACCACAGGTTTCACAGCCGACCAGGGTGGGCACGCGAATTTTGACCTCGCTGCCCGCCACCGCGTCTTCGAGGGTCATCTCCAGGTCATAGCGCAGATCGGCACCACGATAAGCGCGCGAACCACCACCACGACCGCCACCAAAAATGTCACCGAACACACTGTCGAAGATGTCGCCAAAACCCGCGCCACCACCGCCACCCTGCTGTTCGACGCCGGCATGCCCAAATTGATCGTAGGCCTGGCGCTTTTGCCGATCGCTGAGCATCTCAAACGCTTCCTTCACTTCCTTGAAGCGTTCTTCGGCCTGTGGGTCGTCGGTATTGCGATCAGGATGAAACTTCATCGCCAGGCGGCGATAGGCCTGTTTGATCTCGGCCTCGCTCGCTTTGCGATCGAGACCAAGCACTTCGTAATAATCACGCTTGGCCATTGCGTTATGTTCCGTAATGAATTGCACCGCCCATCAAAGCACAGGCCCGGCGCGGCGAAGAGCCGGCCGAGCCCGCAAGTGCAGCGTCAGGCGTAAGGTTTACTTGTCGTCTTTGACTTCTTCGAAGTCAGCGTCGACCACATTGTCTGCAGATGCGTCATCGCCCCGCCCTGCGCCGCCAGCGTTTGTGCCGGCGCTTTGCTGATCGGCTTGTTGCGCCTGGCCGGCAATCTTACCCGAGAGTTCCCCGAGTTGCTGCGCCTTGGCCTCGATGTCAGCGGGATCATCACCGGCCATGGCGGCTTCAACCGCCTTGATGGCATCTTCCACCTGCTTGCGGTCGGATTCGGAGATCTTGTCCTTGAGTTCCTCCATAGACTTCTTCGACGAGTGCACCAGGGAATCCGCCTGATTGCGCGCGCTTACCAATGACTGGAACTTACGGTCTTCCTCGGCATGGGCCTCGGCGTCCTTGATCATCTGCTGGATTTCTTCATCCGACAGACCGCTGGAGGCTTTGATCACAATGGATTGCGCCTTGCCCGTCGCCTTGTCCTTGGCCGACACGTTCAGAATGCCGTTGGCATCGATGTCGAATGCAACTTCGATCTGCGGCACACCACGCGGTGCCTGCGGAATGTCGGTCAGGTCGAACCGACCCAGCGATTTATTGGTCGACGCACGCTCACGCTCGCCCTGCAGGACGTGCACGGTGACCGCGGTCTGACTATCGTCGGCGGTGGAGAACACCTGCTGAGCCTTGGTCGGGATGGTGGTGTTCTTTTCAATGAGCTTGGTCATCACGCCGCCCAGGGTTTCGATGCCCAGGGACAAGGGGGTGACATCGAGCAGCAACACGTCTTTGACGTCGCCACCCAACACACCGGCCTGGATCGCGGCGCCAACCGCCACGGCTTCGTCGGGATTAA
>JANOXY010000215.1:0-1568 GCA_031418675.1 Pseudomonadota bacterium | reverse complement strand
CCTATGCGGACAACCAGCGCAGGCGTCGCGGGCGATGCTGTGCATGTGGCTGGCGTTTGCCTTGGCGACCCTCACCAAGGGCCCTCACATCCCCTTCCTGCTGGTGGTATCGATGGCACTGTATTGCCTGACCCGAAGGCCGCGCGGCAGCCTGCCACCACGGCTGTTGAGACCACTGGCCGGCATCACGATTGTCGCTTTGCTGACTGTGCCGTGGTGGCTGGCGGTGCACGCACGCGTCGATGCCACCACCGTGCGCGGCTCGCAACTCGCCGGCCGCTTACTGGTGCCTCATCTTGATCACCTCTTCAATGGTTATTACCTCTATCGCCCGCTGCAGTTGCTTCTGCCGTGGGTACCCTTAGCACTGGTGGCGTGGGTGTGCGCAATCGCCGAACGGGGTCGTACACGACCCTTCTCGATATTCCTTTGCTTTTGCGTAGGTGGCGTCGCGCTAGGCCTGAGTTTCGGTGGCCAACAGCGGTTTTTTTATATGTTGCCCGTGCTGCCGGCGCTGTGCCTGCTGGCCGGACAAGGTCTCGCGCAATTGGAGGTAAAGCGCCCCCGGCTCACAGGTGGTGTGGGCCTGGGACAGACCTTATTAATCGCGGGCGCCACGGGCTGGCTGTTCTGGGGCCAGCACGATGTCGGTTGGCTGGCGACAATAGGCGTTCTGGCGCTGCTCAGTGGTGGCCTCGCGGGTCGGGCGGCCGCTTCACTGAGCCTTGGTGCGCTGGTTACGGGCATGGTGCTGACCACCGCGACCTATACCCGCTATGCCGATGGTGACGTGCTGTGGAGCAGCGCTCGTTTTGAGCGCCACGCCCTGGCGCGCAGCGTCGCGGCCGAAGTCGATAAGTCCCAAGCCCTGTTCAGTTTTGGCTTGACCCCGGTGCTCTATATCCAGGTCACCGGGCGCGCCATACCAGAACTGTTCTCAGCAGCCGCGCTCGAGCGGGCCATGATAAAACGCCACCTGAGCGAAGCCTACATTCTGGCGCCAGTTAAACGCAGTCGGGAATTACAAACTCGCCTGGGTGTGCGGGCCGTTTCATTAATGCCCCAGCATGCCAATGACCGCGCCGGTTTGTATCTCGTTACCCTCAACCACACTACGCAGTAAACGAACATGCTCGACCATCTACTCGAGAACAACGCCCGATGGGCCAGTAACCGCGTGCTAGCCGATCCTGAATTTTTCGTCCGGCTCGCGCGCCAGCAAGCACCTCAATACCTCTGGATAGGCTGTAGCGACAGCCGGGTACCGGCCAACGAAATCATCGGGCTCGATCCGGGGGAGGTTTTTGTTCACCGCAATGTCGCCAACCTGGTGATTCACTCCGATATGAACTGCTTTGCGGTGCTGCAGTTCGCGGTGGACGTGCTCAAGGTTCGCCACGTCATCGTGTGTGGGCACTACGGTTGCGGTGGGGTGCGAGCGTCGCTCGATGAAGTGTCGTTAGGCGTAATCTCGAACTGGCTGCGGCCGATCCGGGAAATCGCCGAACTCAATATTGGCTCCCGTCCGGCATCACGCAAAGCCAGCCAGCAGATCGAAGATTTGCGGG
>JANOXY010000214.1:0-6704 GCA_031418675.1 Pseudomonadota bacterium | reverse complement strand
GGCGGCGATGGTGATGGTTTTAGCGGACCGGTCTACCGCCAACAGCGCGCCGAGACGAAATTCGAAGTGATGCCAGTGCGCCTGGGCGAGATAGCTGAGCTCATCGCTGTTGGAATTGAGCGTGCCGGCCGCCACTTCATGCAGTAGCGGCTTCCACAGATGGGAATAACTGCGGTCGACCAAGGTGACGGCGACGTCAGGGTCACGCGCGTAACGTTCGCCGAGACGGGTTGCGAGCTCCAGACCACCGGCGCCGCCACCCACCACCACGATGCGCGTCATAGACGACTTGTTCATAGGCACCGTCGGCCCCGAGCCTTAGTCTGCATCGTTATAATGGCCGACAGCACGTTGCGCAAGGCGGGTGCCGACCCGCGCCTTTCCATTCAGTACAGCAGGTGAATAACCATGGACCCACGAACAGAACTCGAAATTGAAGCTGCAGCCTTCCGCCGCTTGCGCGACTATTTGCGCGAGCACACCGAGGTGCAGAACATCGATCTCATGAACCTCGCCGGCTTTTGTCGCAATTGCCTGTCCAAATGGTATCGCGCCGAAGCGGAGACGCGCGGCGTGGCCATGGACTATGAACAGGCCCGCGAACAGGTTTACGGTATGCCCTATGCCGAGTGGAAGGATAAGTACCAACGGGAAGCAAGCAGTGATCAGCAAGCGGCTTACGCCCAGCGTGAGAAGCCCTCGGAGCACTAGACGGCGTCTAGTGCACTACCGGCACACGACCGTCGATTGTGACCGAAGTGGCGGGTCACCTTCTGATGGATGTGGGCGTGCACCTGCGCTTGTTTCAGGCCCTGATTATCGGCGTCTCTGTCGCAGCCCGCTCGGTTTATCTGCTGACCAGCGTTGCGCACCACATGGTGGCCGGTGAGCTGCGAACCAGATTGAACCTGCGTCTCCCGACAGACCAAAAGTCGGTGCTGGATTTGCCGGTGGCTGCTAACGGTTGCGGCTTTGGTAGAGCGCTACAAAAGCCCGGCCTGGAATCGTGCGGCAGGCAGGCACGCGTCGTTACGTTGGGTGGCTAAATGCGTCTGTAGCGCGCGCCGAGCAGTGGTGTCGGTTTGCGCGCGAGCACGGCGCCGGCCACAGTTATCGAAACGGAGAGCAATATTGGCAGATCCGATGCGCATCCTGCTGGTGGATGATCACGCAGTAGTCCGGGCCGGCATTCAGGCCCTGCTCGAAAACCAGCGGGATCTGCGTGTGATTGCCGAAGCTGAAAGCGGCGAGGCCGCCTGTCGGCAGTTCATCGAGCATGCACCGGACGTGGTGATCATGGACTTGAGCATGCCCGGTGTTGGCGGTATCGAGGCTATCCGCCGGATTGTTTCGCGCCAGTGTGATGCGCGCGTACTGGTATTCAGCATGCACGAAGACATCCTGTTCGTGGAGCAGGCCTTGCAGGCTGGCGCGCGCGGTTATATCGGCAAGCGCAGCGCACCGCAGGTGCTGGTGGAAGCGGTGCGTCAGATCGCCAGTGGCAACATCTATATTGATCCGGACATTGCACAACGGCTTGCTTACCAGAAGACCAAAGGCAATGACTCGCCATTTCAGATCCTGTCAACGCGCGAATTTGAGATCCTGTGTTTGCTGGCCGAAGGTTTGAGCGTCAACACCATCGCGAATCGCCTGGCGCTGAGCTATAAAACCGTGGCCAATTACGCAACTCAAATCAAGGTCAAGCTCGAGGTCGAAACCAGCTCCGAGCTGACCCGGCTGGCGATCCGCCACGGCCTGGTCAAGGTCTGAGCGTCCATCCTGACCCCAGGCATTTTGCGCCGGCATCACGGGGAAAATTCGCGATGGCTCCGCGCCTGTCGACCACTACAATGTTGCGCTCGTTCATTGCTTCTACCTAGTTGCCCACCGATGTTTCCGCGGTTTCAACTTCACCGGCTGTGGATGGTCACGGGCCTGATCGCTGGCGTCTGGTCGCAGTCTGGCCTGGCCGCCGAAGGCGCAGGCTTTGATGACGAGATTGTGGTGGTGGCGCCGACCCCCGGCGGAGCTACGCGGCTGCAGGCCGATACGCTGCCGTTTACGGTGCAGGCGGCGGATGCCGATGCTTTTGCCCGTGCCCAGGCAAGCGATCTCAGCGACTATCTTGGCGCCCATCTCGGCAGCGTCAGTATCAATACGGCGCAGAGCAATCCGCTGCAACCCGACGTGCAGTACCGTGGTTATACCGCTTCACCCCTGCTGGGGCTGGCCCAGGGCTTGGCCGTTTTTCAGAACGGTGTGCGCATCAATGAACCCCTCGGCGATGCGGTCAATTGGGACCTGTTACCCGCGTCGGCCATCAATAGCATCACCATGATCGGTGGCAGCAATCCGCTTTATGGCCTCAATACGCTGGGTGGGGCCTTATCCATCGAAATGAAAAACGGCTTCAACTTCACGGTCCACGCCCTCGAAGCTGAAGGGGGATCCTGGGGCAGGGCGCAGAGCAGCGCCGAGAGTGGTGGCAACAACGGCACCTTGGGCTACTACGTCAACGTCGACTATTTTGGCGAAGATGGCTGGCGCGACTTATCCGGTTCAAGCGCGGTCAACGTTTACGGCGCGGCAAGTTATCGCGGGGCCGATTCGAAACTGGACGTGGGTTTTCAACACGGTGATACGGACTTGACTGGCAACGGCGCGGCGCCAGTCGGGTTGGCGGCTATCGATCGAAAGGCGGTCTTCACCGCACCGGACATCACGGAAAATGAGATCGATAGTTTTACTTTAAACGGCGAGCAGAAGCTGGGGGAGGGCTTGAAACTCGCGGCCACCGGCTACTATCGCGACGTGCAGACCGCGTCCTTTAACGGCGATTCCGCCGATCTGCTGGCCTGCGATCTCGGTGGCGAGCGCTTTCTGCTGGACGGTATCGAAGAAGATGCCCTGGCGGCACTGAACCTGGACAGTGATGCTATCTGTTCCAACAACGCGTTGCGGGTAAACAACCCGGCGGCGCTGGAGGCGGCGCTCAACGCGCGATTGGGTCCAGGGGACAAATCCTTCAATCTCGATGATCTGACCCCCAGCCTGACCGGCAGTGGCCGTATTGGGGATGCGGCTATCAACAATACCAGCGCACGGAACCAACAAAGCTACGGTCTGGATATGCAGGTGTCGCAACAGCGCGAACTATTCGGGCAAACAAATTTTCTGGTGATCGGGGCTGCTTACGGGCGCGGAAATTCGCGTTTCGATTCGGTCGCAGAGCTGTCCGATATCGATCCGGTGACGCGCAGCACCGCGGGCCTGGGCCTGGGTACATTTCTTAGCCGCGACGCTACCCGGGTCGCCACCAGCACCGGCACTTGGAGTGTTTATGGGCTCGATTCCTTTGAACTCGGCCCCGGTCTGACCATCACAGCCGGTGGACGCTACAACGGCACGGCCGTGAAAATCCGCGACCGTTCGGCAGCACGGCCGGAATTGAACGGCAGCCACGATTACGCACGCTTCAATCCCACTCTCGGCGCGACCTACCAGCTCGCCCGCCAGAACAGCATTTACGCTAACTACAGCGAGTCGTCTCGTGCGCCCACGCCTATTGAGCTGTCCTGTAACGATCAGATTTTTGACCGTGCCCGTGCCGCGGCGTTGGCGCGTGGCGACGATCCCGATGACGTGGATTTTGAATGTCGTCTGCCCAATGCCTTCCTCGCCGATCCACCGCTCAAACAAGTGGTGGCCAAGAGTATTGAATTTGGCGTGCGCGGCTTAGTCGGGGCAGTGCGACATCGACTGGGTTATTTCCGCACTGCGAACCACCATGACATCATTTTTCAAACGACCGGTCGAGGCACGGGCCTGTTTGCGAACGTCGAGCGCACCCAGCGCGAAGGTTTCGAATCCGCCTTCGCGCTCAGCTTCGACGCTTTTGACTACGCGCTTGCCTACAGTTATGTGCGCGCCACCTTCGAAGACGATTTTAAAGTGCGCAGCCCAAACCATCCGTTTGCCGACGCCAAGGGTGAATTGCGGGTGGCTGATGGTGATCGTTTGCCGGGCATTCCCGATCATCAATTGAAGTTCAGCGCCGATTATCGAACCCCGTGGCGGCTCACGGTCGGCCTCGATGTGCTGTACAACAGCGGGCAGTACCTGCGTGGTGACGAAGCCAATCGGCTGGCTAAGCTCGCGGGTTATGCGCTGCTCAGTTTGCGCACGTCCTATGTTGTCAGCCAGCGCTGGGAATTGTTCGCCCGCCTCAGCAATGTATTCGACAGTGACTATGAGAGCTTCGGCTTGCTCGGCGAGTCGCCTGCAGAGGTGTTGCCCGCGCTGGGCGATCAACGCCCGATCTTTGTCGGGGCAGGGGCGCCGCGGGCTGCCTGGTTAGGCGTCAGGCTGCGCCTTTAAACCAGGTGGGCCGCAGGGGACAGGCGGGTCGAGGTGTTGCTGGGGACCTGCCGCGGTGTCATTCCAGGCGACGCGCGGCGCGCCCCGTTTCAATCGTCGATGGCGATGCCCCACGGCGCTTCACCCACTGGAATCTTTGCCACGACAGAATTGTTTTTGGTATCAATGACCGACACTTGGTTGTCGACCCCATCGGTGGTGTAGAGGCGCAGCCCGTCGCGCGACAGCGCCAGTCCCCACACCCGTTTGCCGACCGCCACGCTGGTAATGATGTCGAGGCTGTTGGCATCGAGCACAAACACGCGGTTGGCGCGGCCACCGGCGACATACACGTGCTTGCCATCACGGCTGACGAGGATGTCTTTGGGCTTGGCCTGGTCGTCGCTCAAAGCCACTTTGCCGAGGATGGTGCCGCTGGCAACGTCGACCTTCTTAACCTCACCCCCGATCTCCGAAGTTGCATAGGCCAGTTTGCCGTCAGCACTGAAGGTGGCCGAGCGCGGGCGCGCTCCGACCAGGATGCTGTTAATCACCGTGTGTTCGGGAATGGCGATGATGTGCAGCATGTTGGTCGATTCGCTGGTGACGATGGCGCGCGTTCCGTCGGGCGAAATGGCCACACCTTCAGGCTCGATGCCTACTTCGATTTCGGCCACGAGCTTGCCGGTATGGGGATCGTAGACCGAGGCTTTGGCGTCGTTTTCGTTGGAAATATAGAGGTTGCCGTTTTTATGGATGGCAAAAGCCTCGGGATCGTCACCGCTAGGGAACTGGCCGCTGAGCTCCAGGCTGTTGGGATTGATGACCGCGATGTGGTTCTCGCCGCTGATGGCGACGTAGACGGCGCTACCGTCGGGCGCCAGACCCACACCACGCGGCCGCTTGCCGACCGCGATGGTTTTGATGATCTTGTTGGTCTTGCTATCGATAACGCTGACGCTGTTGCCTTTTTCGTTGCTGACAAAAACGCGGCCGGTTGCCGCTGTGGTGTCGAGAGCAAGGCTTAGAAGAACAAACAGGAGGACGAAACGCATGGGATTACTCCACGATTGGAAATTGGATTGAGGCAGGCCGGAGCTACGCACTACGGGTGACAAGCGCTGGGCCCGAGGGAGTCGAGATCACCATTGGCAACGACACCACGGACCGGTGCTTCACCAACGATCTTGGCGCCTTCGACTAACAGCAGGGGCTGGCGCAATTGACCGTTGTCGCGAAAGCTCATGTCGACCCCTTTTTGACCATCGAAGGCGAGGTCTTTGCGCAATGCTGCGAGCAGGGTGTTCGGGTCGCCGCTGCGCAGGCGTGCGACGGTATCGGACACCAGTTTGACCGCCGCCCAGGCTGCCCACGCCTGATCGTTCATCGCTCGACCAGTGCGGTCGGTATAACGCTTGTTGAGTTGACTGCCGGCGTAGAGTTCCGCACTGGCATCCCAAGCCTGGGCCTGGGCTTGGCTGTCAGCTTGTTTCTGGAGCCACTGTTGCACTGCATCCAGACGCATGGCCTGGCTGGGTATGGTGTGCAATAGATTGGCGATGCATTGGCTGCGCAGGCTGTTGTCTTCCGCCGTGACGTTCAGCAACGGGGTACCCCTGGCCTGGGTCGCGAGCGTGGTGAGAGGCGCCGCTGCGCCGGCGACGACGATAGCCGAGACCTGGGCGGCGCTGGCCGCGGCGACATCCTCGACATCCACCAACTCGTATTGGAGCCCCAGGAACTTGCCCTGGGCATTGGCTTCGTGAATGCCCTGGCTGGCACCCGCTTGGGCGTCACTTGCGGTCGGGCCCATGAAGGCGATGCGGACATTCAAGGTCGGTGCAGCGTCCAGCCCGAGGCTGCACAAAGCCAGGCCAGCGAGCAGGCTCAGCACAGCGCCGCGCCGCCGCCAGGCACACGGGTTTATGTGACAGGACATCGATTGGGGAATGGCTTGAATCATAGAACTGTAAGCACCTCGTGCCAGCGTGCGTAGTGAATAGCGTGGCCGATCATCAAGTGGGAAAGCGTTTCATATTTACACCGGGAGCCGCGCTGGCCTTTTGCATTGAATCTCGCTAGTCTGACCCGGCCCCGCAGCGGCAGCACAAGGTTCGCCATTCTATGTGATGAGTGCTGCTAAAACCTGAAGCCTTAGGCAACAGGTAGCGGGGAAAATTCACGAGGGGGCGCAGGCGACAGCAGAGTTTGATAAGCGAACGTTCAAACCATGCTCACGCGGATCGATGTTTAGCGTGCAGTGCTCCCGAAGATTATTCAGAACGAAGTCCCCTAGCGGACGCGACCGAGGAGAATCCTGATGCTCAAGGCGCTGCAACTCGAAC
>JANOXY010000213.1:0-5218 GCA_031418675.1 Pseudomonadota bacterium | reverse complement strand
GATTCATGCACGTTTACCAACCGTTCCCGGGCAGTCAGCCCGCGTTGGCCTCTGCTGCATGACTGGACGGCCTTTACGATCAGTTATTTAGTGTTCAGACGCTTCGTGCGAGCGCCGCCGCAACAAGATTTGCCGGGCCTGAAGGAACCAGGCTGACAGCAGACCCTCCGCTATCGCATGGACGCGGATGGCCCGACACTTAGGCTCAGTGTCACTCGTGCCGGCGGGACCGAAAAGACGCAATGCCCCCGGACGAACCGCTCGAACTCCGCCGCTGACCCCATTGGCTCCCGAACTTCCGTTACAAACCCGACATCACCGGCTGTCGTTGACGCCATTCGTTCCTTGGCGTCAGCGCGAAGCGTCGCATTTTCAATCTAGATTGCGAAGTAGACAGCGTTTATGCTTCCTTGTACTCACGATCGAGAAAATGATCTCGCCGAGGGTTGCCAAGGTGTAACGGTAAGCTTGCGGGCCGCTGGGAAAACGGGTCGGCACGATGCTGCCGGTGGCGACCACATCGCCTATGCGCAGGCCTTCGCCGCTCGTGGCGAGATGATTGGCGAGCCAGGTCAGCGCATGGAAGGGATGGCCAAGCACATCACGGCCGTGGCCACGATCGATCTCCGCGCCGTCGCAATAGATCACCCCCGCCAAGTCGCCGAGCGCGGGCCACACGCTCACCCAGGCGCTGAGGATGACGCCGGCATTCCATGCGTTGTCGGCGACCAGCGAACGCATGTCGAGACCCTGGTACTCAGCGCCCCGATCGTCCACCACTTCCACTACCGGTGCGAGCGCGGCAACCGCCGCCGCGACGGTCTCATAGCGGTGAGGCGCGGCGCTGGATGGAAAGTCGCGGCCGAGGCGCACACCGATCTCGAATTCGATGCCCAGGCGCCCATAGTCGGCGCGGCGTAAAACGACACCATCGGCAAGCAGGCGGCTAGCGAGCACGCGCCCGGCAATCTGGCTGTCGATGCCGCACAGGGGCCTGCATACGTGGCGAGGTCAGGCCGATCTTGTAGCCGGCAATACGCGTGTCGAGATGGGTGGCGAGGCTGGCTATGTAACAGCGTTGCACCGCGTAGGCGGCGGTGAGCGAGGGTAGGGCGGTGTCGCCGCTGAAGCGCCTGAAGGCTTGGCGCGAGGCATGGCTGTTAATGAGATCGGCAGCACGCTGGTGGATGTTGTCTGCGATCACGGACCGAGTTCCTTAAGGTTTATGTCAACACCCGGCTGGTTAGCGGCGGCTGCTACCGTTAGCGAAAATGCCAGCGCCTCGTCCAGCGCCGCAAGGAACGTGTCGAACTTGATCGGTTTGGTGAGATAGTTGAAGAAGCCGGCCTTGAGGCCTTGCACGATATCGCCAGGCATCGCATTGGCGCTCACGGCGATAATGGGGATATGTGCCGTAGACGAGTCTGCGCGCAGGATTTTCAAGGCTGCGATGCCACTGATACCGACCAGATTGATGTCCATCAGAATCACCGCCGGCTGATAGGCGCGCGCAAACTCGATGCCGAGATTAGCATTCGCCACATTCATTAGGCGCAGGTCGGTGCGGCGCGCGAGGAGTTGCTCGACCAGTTCCAGATTGGCGGGATTGTCTTCGACGTGGAGCACGGTGCGCACTGGCGCGCCGGTCAACGCGCGCGCCGGTCCCGCCGTTTCGATTTTTGCGAGCGCAAGCGGTGGTGCAGCGGCGAGTCTCAACTCGATCCAGAACACGGTGCCCACCCCGACGGCGCTATCCACGCCTATGGTGCCGCCCATCAGTTCGATCAGCCGCTTCGCCACCACCAGGCCGATGCCCGTGCCTTCCTGTGCACTGGCCTCTTGGCCCAGACGATTGAATGGCTGAAAAAGCTGCGCAAGTTGTGCGGGTGCCAGCCCCGCGCCGGTATCGCGCACGCTGATCCGCAGCGCATGCGGCGGACGCTGGCTGCACTCGACGGTCACCGTACCGCCGGGCGCGTTGTACTTGATGGCGTTAGAGAGCAGGTTGATCAGAATCTGTTTGAGTCTAATCGGATCGGTCTCGACCACCCAGGGCTTTTCGAAGCGTGGAAATATCAGGCGGATGCCGCGCTGCTGAGCCTGCGGGTCGATCATGGTCCGGCAGTCGAGCATGACGTCGGCGAGCAAGGTCGGTTCCGTCACTAGGGTCACTTTACCTGCTTCGATCAGCGCGAGATCGAGGATTTCGTTGATCAGCGTCAGCAGGTACCAACCGCCTTTTAGGATCTGCTCAAGGTTGCGCTGTTGCGTGGCTGTCGGCGCTGGAATGCCGGATTCCATGAGCTGGGCGAAACCCAGAATCGCATTGAGCGGCGTGCGCAATTCATGGCTCATGCTGGACAGGAATTCCGATTTCGCGCGGTCGGCTTTCTCGGCGGCGTCGATAGCCTTGCGCAGCATTAACTCGGCCTGTTTGCGCTCGGATATGTCGTAAAAGCAACCGATGACGCCGCTGATTTCTCCCCACCCATCCCTTAGCGGCGCGAAATTGGCGATGACGGGAATCCGTGAACGGTCTAGCCGCTGGATGATGAATTCCGCGTCAGGCGCTGCGGGGGGTTTCCCCGCAAGCATCGTGGCGATCGGGTTTTCCGCGCGCGGCATCAAGGTGCCGTCGGCAAGATACACTTTCAGCGGGCCAAAATTTGGCTCGTTGTTCGCCTTCCGCTGCGGATCCCATCTCCATAATTCAGCCGCGCGGGCGTTGAATTCTTGGACCGCGCCCGACGCATCACAGAAATACATCGCCATCGGCCCCCGATCAAACAATGCGCGGAATCGCTCTTCGCTGCGGCGCAACGCTTCCTCGGACTTTCTTCGCGCAGTGACGTCGTTGAAAACAACCGCGACTTTTCGGTCTTGCCGATCACCGACCGACACGGCATATAGATCGAACCAACGGCCGGCCATCGATTTCGCTTCGTTGACCATCCGATTCGATTCGCCAGTCAGTGCGATTTTCCCGAAAAATTCAAACCAATAGGCTTCGAGTCCTGGCACGACTTCCAGCACGCGCCGTCCTGTTACTGCACACAATCCCGTCTGTTTCTCAAAAGTAGGGTTCACTTCCAGATAGCGGTAATCGGCCGGCTTTCCGTGCTCGTCAAAAATCATTTCGATGATGCAAAAAGCCTCGTCTATCGAATTGAACAAATTGCGGTAGCGCTCGTCCGATTCGCGCAACGCTTTTTCCGTCTCTTTGCGTTGCGTGATGTCGGTGAAAAGAACGGCAAGTTTCCGACTGTCCCGCCCACCCACTTGAAAGGCATAAAGATCGAAGAAACTACCCCCCATCGAATTAGCACGCTGTGGAACTTGAGCGCGGATGGGTTCGCCGGTGAGCACGACGTTGCCGAGAAATTCAAACCAATGTGTTTCAATTTCGGGGTAGTTACCGCGCACCCGGCGGCCGGTCTCGATCTGAAATCCAGCCTGTTTCGCGAAAGAAGGGTTCACTTCTAAATAGAAAAAATCGACCGCTTTCTGGTCTGCGTCGAAAATCATTTCGATGATGCAATAGCCCTCGTCCATCGAATTAAACAAATTGAGATAGCGTTCTTCGCCCTCACGGATTTTGTCCTGGGCCTGGAAGCGCTCCGAGATGTCGCGGAAAAAGCACACCACACCGTTGCGGCCATCGGGAAGTGGGATGCGGTTGACCTGCCATTCATAGCATTCGGTCCCGACGAGGTCGCGGCGTCGCGCGCTCATTTCGGGCACAACGTGAGATTGTCCAGTCTCAAGTGTGTGGCGGAATCGGCTAATACATTCCACTGCTATCGCGTTTGGCCACACAAGGTGAGCCAGTTCAGAAAAGTCCCGACCGACAAGCGGCACAGGCAAATGTTCGAAGGACCGCTGCGCGAGGGGGTTGACTTCGATTACGCGGAAATCTGCGTCAACCACATAAATGCCAAGCGGGACTTCGGTTAGAAAGGCCTCGAACTGCTCAGTGCGTCTGCGCTGGGCCAGCTCGGCCCGTTTACGCGCAGTGATGTCTTTGACGTTAACCGCTACACGCCGACCACTGCCGTCTTCGATGCGAAAGACGCGCAGTTCCAACACGCGCTCTCCCAGGGCGCGTTCAAAACTTACTGGTTCACCAGTTTCAAGCACGCTGTCACAACAGATCAGCCAATCGTCGGACTCGTCCGGAAACGCTTGCCGGAAGGTTTTCCCGACCACCCCGCTCACGCCGGTATGTACCGCGAGTGCCGGGTTGGCTTCGATATAGCGAAAATTCGGCGGCTCACCTACTTCAGTATCTAGCTTCTCGACGATGCAAAAGCCTTCGTCCATCGAATCAAAAAGCACGCGATAGCGCGCCTCGCTCGCACGCAGCGCTTGGTCGTCAGCGCTGTCGTGCACGCGCTTGCCGCCCTCTCCTGTGCCGCCGCCGATCGATGGACTAGGGGTGGGAAGCTTGCCGCTCGGCTCGGGAGCAATCGTCATGGCGCACTCGCCTGCTTGGGTGTGGTTATAGCGCGATGATAGCAACGGCTGTCTACGCCCGCAGCACGCGGCTGAACGGGGCGATAGTCGGGTCCGCGTGATCTTGACGACGTAGCGGATGTCGTGGCGGACCGAGTTTGCGATTCGATCACGAAGGACGACATTCTTAGTGAACTTCGAATGTCTAGGGATCGCGGGTCTACGCGGCTGGCGCCGCTGCGCCCGGCATGATGCGAGTTAGCGCGGAGCAACACAGCTTTGTCGTCGGGCTGACAGGACTGCGCCTGTTCTCGTCCATGGACGCAAAGCTAGGCTGACACCCGGCGTGGGACCACTCGTGCTGCCGGTCTAAGCGGTCTAAATTCCCTACAAGAAAAACCCGATGAGCGACTTGGCCCCATGGCTGAGCAGGAGCCACACAACGATGCCCGCCAGGAACCCAGAGGACTGTTCAAACGTCAGCGGGTCCCTTGCTAGCTCTGGCAGTTCTTTCTATCGGACGCCTTGATTCACGCGGAGACCTCGTGGAATGCGTGGCTTCTCGAACCTGGTCGCGCCCTGGCGTTGCTTCGGTTTGCCCGTGTAACGGATAGTCCTTGGAATTTTGGGGTTCAGGCGGTGTATGCCGTGTTTTGGACGAAGGCTTGGGCAGTTTCATGATTGGCTCCCGTTGGGTTGGGGTGAACGGCCCTACTGTCGCCTGCGATTTGCCGACTGTCTGTTTGCTAGAGAACAAACAGCCGTT
>JANOXY010000212.1:0-1657 GCA_031418675.1 Pseudomonadota bacterium | reverse complement strand
GCCGCCGCCGTGCGAGGTTTTCAATTCGCATCCCACGTGACAACGAGCATCGTTGGCACACGGGATGCTCGTGCCGAACGGCCATCGTCACTGGACGCGTAGCGGGTAGTGACGAGGGCCGGAAACTCAAGCGGCGCGCGGCCCGAAGGGGTCTTTTCAGACGTGATAGCCACGTGACGCGTTCCGACAGGCCCCCGATGCAACGGTTCTATCCGTGGCCACGACGGTATCGTGGCAAAACAAAGCAGACAACGATTTGAGAGTCTGCGACGGCGCAAGCCGTTAATCGAAACAAGGGCGACGCATCGTCAGACCATCTGTTCGGACAACGGTCGGCGAAGCGCTACAGGCAACAACTCTCACTTCCGCAATCACGCGGGCATTTAACAACAGAGGTAGAAATGAAAGACGGGCAAGATGAGCCCACCACGGTGGTGAAACAAACCGGTCAGCATCCCCACAGGGAGACTCCGGTTTCGCCTCGAACGAGGCGCCTCAAGCTGAGGGGCTGGTGACCCCAGGACCATGGACCGCGCAAGCGGGCCCGCTCCAGCGACATGGACGGGCGGTCCAGAAGCACTTACCGATTGTCGGTTCACCATGGGCAGCTTGAGCCACCAGACCTATTCGCGCCGACCCATTGGCGGACAACACCAAAGCGATACATCAACGGGACCCGATACCGTCCTTCGCCCATTTGGGACCGACGGCCAATGGGTAGTCGACGCAGCGTCATTCCGCTCCATTTGACTGGCCCGACACAAGCCCCGCACTTGCAAGCAAGCGCGTCAAATCCGCCTGCCGGTGCATGCCCGTCTTAACCAGGATAGAGCGTAAATGCGCGCGCACCGTATAGCGCGACACGTGCAGCGAATTCGCGATGTCGTCGGTTGTATCACCATTACCAAGGCGGCCAGCGACGCGCGCTTCTGCTGGCGTCAAATCAAAAAGCCCTTGCAGTACTGCTGCGTTAGGAACACGTCTGGGTTCGACGGCGGTCACGATGACAAGGAAATCGGCTTGCCGAAAAAGATCGTGAGCCGCACCGCGAATCGGGATGAGGTGAAAGACCAGAGGCGGATGCGCGTCGCCGCCGCGAACAGGAATGGATTGAATGGTATCCACCGCCGTGTACGCCTGCCTATTCAGTGACGCAATGGCCTGCCTTAGAAGCCCATCCGCACGCGGGTACTGCAGCTGCAATCCATCGCGAGCATCACGGACCACGTCGGGCATTAATTGCTCAAACAATCGATTGGCGGTGAGGAGTCGACCGCTGCGCTTCAACACTGCCGCTGCGAGTCCGATACGCTCCAACGCGTAGGTCGTTTCCCTGGCTCTCTCCAATCCAAGCCGCAAGGCGAGCAGGGCCGAACGTGCGAGATGTGGTCGCAGTTTATCCAGTGAGTCCAGGGCGGCGCGCTCCATGGGCCCCCGTTGCGTGTTGCGCTCCACCGTCACAAATATCGAGTCACCCGTCGGGCAATCGATCATCACCGCAGCGAACCAACCGTAACCGCGTGGCCGCAGAAACTGGCAATAGAACGGGTCAGTCTCGAGTTCAGTGGGTGTGAAGATATCGAGATCGCCGAAAAAACCTAGGGGCCGCTTTGCATAACTGCGTGGCACACGGGAATTGTGCAGATTAGGGTCTGCG
>JANOXY010000211.1:0-4900 GCA_031418675.1 Pseudomonadota bacterium | reverse complement strand
GCAGTGTTAAAGGCAATAGAGCTTGTCAGGAAAAATAAGGCTGAAAGCATTATGAAGGGCAATATTCATACTGAAGGCTTGCTTGGCCCTGTGACACGGGGGGCTGGAGGTCCCTTTGCGCTTTCAGGCGATGAAATCGGGTTTTAGATTTTGAATTGATCACCACCGATAGAGGAGAAGGCTATCATGTCGCTTAAAGGTCGTATTGCCTTGGTCACCGGCGCAAGCCGTGGCATCGGGCGGGCCATCGCTCTCGGCTTGGCGGCGGATGGAGCCGACGTTGCCGTCAACTATCGACGTGAGCAGGCCGATGCCGAGCGAACGGTTGCTGAGATCAAAGCGTTGGGACGCCGGGCAGTTGCGTATCAAGCCTCGGTTGATGTCATTGAAGACGACATTGCCATGGTCGAGCGCGTAAAGAACGAACTGGGGCCCATTTCCATATTGGTCAACAATGCTGGCATTGCCAGCCGCGGCAATCTGGTCGCCGAAACTGACCCGCTTGAGATGGCGCGGGTGGTCGGCGTGCACGCTTTTGCGCCGTTTTACCTGTCAAAACTGGTCTTGCCGCAGATGAGAGCGCAGAAGCGCGGTGACATCATCATGATCTCGAGCGTCGCAACGCGTCGTTTGAGCGCCAATGGTGCGCCCTACAACATGGGCAAGGCGGCGCTCGAGGCGCTGGCCGCGACACTCGCCAAGGAAGTGCACGGTGATGGCATTTTTGTAAACACCGTCTGTGCGCCGCTCACGGCCACAGAAATGGGAGAACGCCTGGCAAAAGCCGTTTACGGTGTCGAACGGGACATCCATGAGTTGAATGAAAAAAGTGGTTTCGGCCGGATCTGCGAGCCCGCCGATATCGCCAATGTGGTGCGTTATCTGGTCTCAGCGCAAAACAGCTATGTCACCGGCGAACGTATCTATGTGCATGGCGGCGTGCCCTGACGGGTCTCGCCTCACGGCCCGGCGATGGCCTCGGCATTGCGCAAAAAAGCCTGTCTTTCGGCCGCGCTGCGCGCCAGAGTGGCAGCGTGTTGATAGCAGCGGCGCGCTTCCGCCGCCTGTGCGGCACGCGCGTGAATTTCGCCACGGGCTGCCCACAAAAAGGGATAACTCTCCAACGCACCTTCCTGCGCCACGTGAGCGATCTCCCTCAGTGCCTGTTGCACGTCGCCTGCATAAGCGCGACTAAGCGCCCGATTCATCGCGATCACTGGACTGGTATTACGTTCGTAGAGCAACTCGTAGAGCTGCACGATAGTCGGCCAATCCGTCTGCTCTAAAGAAACCGCCAAGGTATGCTGACCAGCAATGGCCGCTTCCAGATGCCAGACGCTGAGTTCCGTACCGCTTGCCGAGGCATTGAGATGAAACAGGCCGCGTTCTTTCAGCGCCGCATCCCACAGGCTGCGATCCTGGCGTGCGAGCGGCAGATAAATACCCTCCGCGTCCATGCGACCGGCGAGGCGCGCGAGATGGAAACACATCAGCGCCATCAAGGCGTGGGCCTTGGGCGCGCCACCCTGACCTTGTTCGGTCAACAAAGCACACAAGCGCAGCGCTTCATCGCATAACACCGCTCGCGTTTGCGTGGTGGGATGACTGCCGTGATAACCCTCGTTGAACAAAAGATAAAGCGCACCCAACACCGCATCCAGGCGCGGGTCTGGGCCGGCAGCGAGTGGACGTGGGGCCAGCGAGCCGAGTTCGCGCAGCACCGCGCGGCCCCGTTGCAGACGTTTGGCAATGGTTTGTTCGTTAGTGAGGAAGGCCGCCGCGATTTCGCTGGAGGCAAAACCGCACAAAAATTTCAGTATCAATGTGATTTGGGTTTCTTCTGCCAGCTGCGGCTGACAGACGGTAAACATCAGACGCAATAAGTTTTCCGGGCCACTGGCCTCGGCGAGGGATTGTTCGACCGTCGGTGCGAGCGTCCACTCCGAGGCCAGCATGCCCTGTAACTCATCGGCGTAGCGGCGTTCGATGCCGCTGTGACGAATGACATCGAGTGCACGATTGCGCGCGACCTTGTTCAGCCAGGCACTGGGATTGTCGGGGATGTTGAACTTCCAGGCCTGCAGCGCCGTTTCCAACGCCTCCTGCACCACATCTTCGGCCAGTTCCAGATTGTGCGGACCAAACAAACGGGTCAATGCGGCGACGAGCCTGCCCGCTTCATGCCGGAACAAACTCGCCACCAATGCCTGGGGCTCGGCCTTGGTGGTCGGCCCCCTCATTTACATTTCCGCGACCGGCCGCACTTCGACCGAGCCGTCGTAAAGGAAAACCGGACAGCCCAGTGCCAGCTCAGCCGCGACCTCGATGGAGGCGACGTCGATGACCAGGTTGCCCGTCACCAGATCCTTGGACTCGGCATAGGGTCCATCGGTGACCACCTTGGTCTTGCCACGAATTGTGCGCCCACTTGCCTGCACGGGATGGCCGCCGGGCTGATGACCTTGCGCGGCCAGTTCACCTATCCAGGCGTACCACAGTTTGAGATGGTCCTGCAGGACGGTAGGCGATAACCCTTTTTCGACAAATGCACCGCCACGAAAAACGTACATGAATTTAGCCATGATGACTCCTGGGAGTTGCCCGATGTTGTTTACACGAAGGCCGCCCGGCCTTCGTCATGCTTAAGACGGCTGGTCGCATTCTCACTAGGACATCGCACAGTGCGCCAATCGGAAAAGCCGCCCTAAGGCGGCTCCGCTCCCGTGCACGGTGGGGTCTTACCCTGGCATGCGTTCAAATGCAGGCATGCCTTCCGGTACATGCTGGAAGGGCTGTTGATCGCAGGTGAAAATCGCGATGTCTGGCGCGAACATCTTCGGATCGTCCATGGTGCCAACCTTGATCAGCATGACGTCGGGCAAGGCGTGGGGTGCTTTACTCAGAACCTGGGTGCCGCAATCGCCACAGAATTCGCGTGTCACCGCATTAGCGAGATCGCCGCGCGCAAACTGCTTGGGTGTGCCCTTGGTGTATTTGAAGCCCGCCGCTGGCATACCGATGGTGAAGTTCGCGCCACCACCCGCCAGATACTGGCACTCCCGGCAATGACATTGCACTTTGATGACGGGCTCACCGGACACCCGGTATTGGATGTTGCCGCAATAACAATGACCTGAAAATTCCATGCTGCGCTCCTCGGACTGTGTTGGCTCGGAGGTCGAAGTCTACTCCGTTCGGCGCCTGGCCGCGGCGAGCGCCGGCGACCCCCTGCCCGTTAGCGGCATGACGGGTGACGGGTGCTTCTGCCTATACTCTGGGCTTGTGCCCACTGCCGCAGGAGAAGTGTATGACTTTGCAGCTACGCCCCACCGACGCCACACTCGGCGCGGTCATCACCGGTGTTGACCTGACTGCGCTGGACGCCCAGCAGTGGCAGACGATCGAAGCGGCATTCTATGAATACGGCGTGCTGTTTTTCCCGGGACAGCATTTAAACGCCCAGGCGCAACTGGATTTTGCGCAACGCTTTGGCGATATCGAAGTGCTGGTGGAAGGCATGAAGACCATTCCCATCGCCAACAAGGGGCCGGACGGTGCCTTGCTCGAAGCAGACTCCGAGCGCATGAAGCTGCTGCGTGGCAACGAAGGTTGGCATACCGACAGCTCCTATATGCCGCTCGCGGCCAAAGCCTCGGTGTTATCCGCCCATGTGCTGCCCAGCGCCGGCAGCCAGACCGAGTGGGCTGATGCGCGCGCCGCTTACGACGCCCTCGATAGCGCCATGCAAGCGCGAATCGCCAATCTCAACGCCCACCATTCCTATTTCTACTCCCAGGCCAAGATCGGCCACCAGGTTGAAGTGGGTGCCGCTTACGGCTTTTTCGAAGGGGAGTCACCGCTGCGTCCGCTGGTAAAAATTCACCCGGTCACGAAAAGGCCCGCGCTCTATCTCGGTCGCCATGCGGCCAGCATTGTCGGCATGGAACAGACCGAAGCCGAAGCCTTGATCGCCCAGTTGAACGCGTTTATCTGCCAACCGCCGCGGGTTTATACCCACCACTGGCAGGTAGGCGATGTGGTGGTGTGGGACAACCGCTGTCTGCTGCATCGCGCGCGGCCCTACGACTATCGCGAGGAGCGCGTGATGATGCATACCCGCATCAAGGGCCAGCCGGCGAGTGAGAGCGCACTGAACGCCCAGACTGCCGCGGCCTGATCGCCACACACGGTCGTGTCGATTCAAAAAAACAGAGGAAGCCTGGCATGAAACTCGGCCTGCACCTGGTGAATTTCACCCTCTCCGGCGGCGCGGCCGAGCTCGCGCCTATGCTCGCTGCGGTGGCCGATGCCGCCGAAGCAGTCGGCGTCAGTCATATCAGTCTGATGGATCATTTTTTTCAGTTGGAGATGCTCGGTGGTGGCGAACTCGACATGCTCGAGGCCTACACCACCATGGGCTTTCTCGCCGCTCGCACGCGCACGATAGAGCTGGGCCTGCTGGTCGGCGGTGTGACCTATCGCCACCCGGGTTTGCTCGCCAAGATCATCACCACCCTGGATGTGTTGTCCGGCGGTCGTGCTGTACTCGGCCTGGGCGCGGCGTGGTACGAACGCGAGCATAGTGGTCTCGGCGTCCCTTTCCCGCCGCTGGGTGAGCGTTTTGCGCAACTGGAAGAAACTCTGCAGATCTGTCTGCAGATGTGGAGCACCAACAACGGCGCCTACCACGGTCGTCATTACCAGCTGGCCGAAACGCGCAACGTGCCCCAGGTTTTGCGTGCACCCCACCCGCCGATACTGATCGGCGGCGGTGGCGAACAGCGCACCTTGAAGCTGGTGGCGCGTTACGCCGACGCCTGTAATCTTTTCACCAGCGAAGGCTCGTCGGGTGTTGCCCATAAGCTCGAGGTGTTGCGCCGCCATTGCACAAACGAGCGCC
>JANOXY010000210.1:0-4184 GCA_031418675.1 Pseudomonadota bacterium | reverse complement strand
GCGTTGTCGGGTGTGGCTGGGTCGTCGAACGCCGTATGGAAGCTGAAAGTGCAGGGGGCGTCGGTGTTGGCAGCATCGCCTGAGCGACCCTGCGAGCTGGCCAGGGTGCCGGCGGAATCCCATTGTTTGATCAGCAGCGCTTCGTCGCGCGTCATGTGTGGATAGTAGTGCCACTGGTGGCGGGCGGCCTGCAGGGCGAAATAGTTCTCGCCGATGCGATCCTGATAATGGATCTCGAACACCACCAGATCTTCCGGTACCACGGTCTGTCCATCGCACAGCGCCAGCGGATAGGTAGCGACAGGTTCTGCGGCAATATTGCGCCACACATTGATAATGGCAAAACGGCCACCATGGGTCAGCGCCGGATCTGCCACCGCTGGCGGGATCAGTGATTGGCCTGCGTTCAACGCGACACCGACGGTGTCGTTGATACCAGGCGGGCGCGTCAGGTCCCGCAGTCGCTGAGGTGCGCTGGTGAGCGTGTAATCCCCATGCACCACCTGGGCCGGACCCTGCACCTGCTGTCCACCCTTGATGCGCTGCGCGCTCTTCTTGCCCTGCGCGGAGCGCACGTTATGGTCAAAAGCAAATGCACGGGCGCCGGTGAAGTCCGCCACCAGCCGCGCGCAATCGTCGTAATAGCGCGTGACAACCTCGGTATGATCAAAAAAATCGAGCGCTGTGCCGGTCAGAGGTCGGGACAGAAGCTCAAATCCGTTTTTTTCCAGCGTGCAATGCCCGGCCGCAAGACGTGCGTTGCTGATCTGCACCACACTAGGTGCCAGCATCATGCCCTGGGTGCCACCATCGCTGCCATCGGGATCGCGCCGTGTCAGTACCGCGCCATTGCGGTAAAGGGATGGCTGCACACTTGCGGCCAGGTATTTCACTGTGCCGCTGGTACTGGCAGCGGGCTGCATGCTTTGTGCGCTACTACTCATAGGTGCTGTCTCAAGGTTTCGCCAGTGCACGGGCCAAGGCCGGGCGTGCATAACAGGCATCGGCCCAGCGCCGTACGTTGGTGTGCGCGCTGTAGTCAAATTTGATCATGTTCATCAGATGCATCACACCGGCGAGATTGAGGTCAGCCACCGAGAAGGTTTTCCCCACCAGCCAGTCACGACCGGCAAGCGCGGCATCCAGGACCTTCAGCGGCCGCTGCAAACCCTTGCTCGCACCTTCAACAACTTTAGGATTGCGTTTTTCTTCCGGCGTAAAAAACTTCTGCACGACTATCTGCATCTGCAGGGGTTCGATTTCACTGATGCCCCACACGGTCCATTGCCAGGTACGGGCTTCGTCCGCCGCGTTGTTTGGATAAAGCGCGCCACCGTAGGTTTTGGCCAGGTACATATTGATAGCCATGGACTCGAACAACTGCAGCTCGCCATCCACCAGCGCCGGCACGCGCCCATTGGGATTAACCGCCAGATAGCTCGTGTCCTTGGAGTCGGCGCCATAGCTCACCGGCACATGTTCATAATCGATGCCCACTTCTTCGATGGCCCATAGGGAGCGCAGCGCGCGCGATCCAGAAATGCCGAACAGCTTGGGTTTTGCCATGCTCATGCCCTCCATACCCTCTTGACTGACTAGACATGCGTCACGCATGTTGCGAAGAACTCGCGGCTAGCGCGCGTGGCTTAGGCGAACACCACAGGCAGCAACATAGCCCCGTGCCCCGATCCGAGCAAGTGTGCACGAACGACGATCGCAAGGAGGAACAATAATGACCCAGACGGCTCTGGTGAGCGGTGCAAGCAAAGGTATCGGACGCGCCATTGCCCTGCGCCTGGCACAGGACGGCTACAACCTGTTCCTGCTTGGGCGCGATCCTGCGGCGCTCACCACGGTGGCGAGCGAATGTGCGGCCCATGGCGTACAGGCCGATTTGCTGGCCGGTGATCTGCGTGAAGCGCGCTTTATCACGGCGGCTCATAGCGCCGTGCGCGCTCGCTTTGGTGCCGTTGATGTGCTGATCAACAACGCCGGCAGCACCGCGCGCGGCCCGGCACAGAGCGCTGATCTCGCGGCCTGGCGGGCGGTGCTCGAACTCAATCTGTGGGCAGTGATGGCACTCACCCGCGACGTGCTGCCCGGCATGATCGAGCGGCGCCGCGGCGCGATTATCAACATCTCCTCCATCAGCGGTCGCCACAGCAATGGTGGCGACGCCATTTATGCTGCCAGCAAGCATGCGCTGAACGGTTATACCGCCAGTCTGTTTGAAGACGTGCGGGCGTTTGGCATCAAGGTCTCGTGCATCATGCCGGGTTTCGTGGAAACCGCCCTGACCGCGAGCTTGAACAAACACAACGAGCGCATGATCAGCGCCGCCGATATCGCGGCGAGCGTCGCCTTTGTTCTGGGCTCTTCAGCGCGTTGCTGCCCAACCGAGATTGTCATACGCCCGCAGCTGGCGCCTTAGTTCATGAGGTGGGCGGCGTAGTGGACGCTGCCAGCGCCGTTCCGCTACAGTTCACTTATCGCTCGGCCGGTAGCGGCGCTTTGATTTGCCGACGCAGACTACGTCGCTGATCGCACCGCGCGCGCTCACCTCGGCGAAAAGCTTGCAGACGGCACCTAACCACCCGTCATCGACCGTGTCTTCGCCCTCGATGAAGTGGCCGACGCCTATCGACACATGGCGGCCGGCGACCAGGTGGGCAAGACTATCGTGCGATGCGCTTAAGCAGCGGAGGCAATCCATGGTCGATTTAATCGCTGCCAACCATACCGGGCGCGAACTTGCGCTCATGTTGAGTGGCAAAAAGCCCTTGGCGATGTTCTACGCCGAGATCGCCGAGTTGCCGAACGAGGTGCTGATTCCCGAGCAGGCCTTTGCGCCGCATCTTGTCAGCGGCGCTATCGTGCGTGCCGACATCACCCTGGAGTCAGCTTATTCCGCCTCGCTGGGCCGCAACGCCCACATCCGTTATGTGTTTTTCGCGCTGGCCGACCAAACATGGCGCATTGGTGCCATGAGCTTGCTGCGGGAATCCTTTGCCAAATCGCGCTGCCCGTGGAACGAAGCCCTGGAACGTATCGAAGGCACCCTGCTCGGTTATACCGACGAAGAGATCACGACACGCTGTGTGGCCCTGGGTCTGATCAAGAACGAGGTCACTCGCGGCAGTCGTTAAACGACCGTGACGCGCTGGGTCCGGCATGCAAGTGGATGTCACCGTGTTAGCGCAAAACACCCAAATTCATTTTGCAGGGCACACCTGTAGGTGCGAATTTATTCGCACATTCAACGCCGCGGAGCGAGCTAGTGCCTGGGCATGGAATGTGCGAAAAAATTCGCACCTACAGGGAATATCATCCCGATCTCATACGAGCAAACAAAAACGAGGTCACTCACGGCAGCCGTTAAGACGACCGTGACGCGCTGGGTCCGGCATGCAGATGGATGTACCCGTGTTAGCGCAAAACACCCTGTTGCATTTTGCAGGGCACGCCTGTGGGTGCGAATTTATTCGCACATTCAACGCCGCGGAGCGAGTTAGTGTCTTGGCATGGAATGTGCGAATAAATTCGCACATACAGGGGATATCATCCCAATCCTATACGAGCGAATAAATATGCTGAGAGCACTTGTGCTGTGGAGCGTGGCAGTCTGCGTAGTGTTAGGCATGACATCGTGCTCAACGAGCGATAGCGCAACTCAGCCTGCCAAACCCCATCACACCGCCACTGGCTTTCGCAACAATTATCCCCACGAGGAGAAACAAAGTTTCTGGAAATGGCGTTGGGAAAAACTACGGGACGGTGTACCGCACAAACCCGCTGCCGGCTATCGCTTTGATATTGTCACCACCGATGTTGCGTCCCTGCCCAATCCCAGCGTGACCTGGGTCGGCCACGCGACCCTGCTGCTGCGTGTTGGTGGCTTGAATATCCTTACCGATCCGCACTTCACCGAACGGGCCTCGCCGCTGCCATTCGTGGGGCCTAAACGTGTGGTGGCACCGGCCATCGCGCTGGCGGCTTTACCGCATATCGACGCGGTTCTGATCTCCCACAACCATTACGACCATCTGGATCGTCCCACGGTTGTTGCACTGGCGGCACAGCACGGCGGTCCACCAAAGTTTTATGTTGGACTGGGTTTAGGCCGGTGGTTTCGTGATCTCGGTATCCAAAACGTGGAGGAGCTCGACTGGTGGGATGCACGTTCG
>JANOXY010000209.1:0-3732 GCA_031418675.1 Pseudomonadota bacterium | reverse complement strand
GCCGCGCGACGGCCCCCGTGCAAACGGCAACGTGGAATGCCGAGAACGACTAGGCGACCTCATCCAGTACTACTATCGTCGCGCGGCGTGACGTGTGGCTGAGTTTTGGCACACTACGCCCGCCTTCGATCGGCGTACGCGTCGCTCAGGGCCTAACGAACGCCCATTGCGTGACGCCTATCACCTTGGCCGTCATCATCAGCTTGCCATCGTCGCGAGCAGGAGGTGCGCGCTCGTGGTCAACCGAGAACATCGCGCTCTGCCCGGCCTCAATCGACATCGGCAAGGTATGTACTTCTGTCCAGCCGGGCGAGGTATCGTCAGTACGTCGGTCGTCGTTCCATAACCAGCCGTAACTCACCAGCAGCCGCACTTGCTCAATACGTTGGTTGCCACGGTTGATAATCCGACCGGACAGCCGCTGTGGTGTATCGACGAGATCCTCGAGCGTTGCGATGGCCGCCACTTGCGCAGTGCGTACCACCTCATCGGCCGCGCACGGCATGGCCTGGACGAACAAAAAATTGCATGCCAGCGTGGCACAGGTCAGTATCTTCATGGCGATTTCCTTCTGGACGAAGAGATTATTGCGGACTAAAAAACCTATCGCGCGCTGCGAGGAATGCACGGCCTCAAGATGAGCGCGCGACTGCATTAACGCTGCCACTTTTCGAGTTCAGCACCGGCGGCGGCCCCATCCCAATTGGTTTGGTTCCAGGCATCAAGCATGGCCGCCTTGGCCGCTACCACACACACAGGCTGGTGGTCTGCGGCGCTATGCATGCAATCCCGCGTCGCAACTGTATGTTTTTCGTCGGCGTGCTTCAGGCGCACTTCTTCACGCTGATTTGCGCGCTGTGGCCCAGCCGGTGCCTCAAGCGCGGCAGTCTGTAAAGCCTGGGCACGGGCGACACACTGCCCCACCTGGTGAGTCCGTAGATGACTGCAGCCATGAAGCTCGTGTATCGCATCCCAAGCCGCCTCGGTATTTGCCACCGGCACAGTGCGGCTTGGTGACAGTGCCACGGCCGAAAAAATCCCAGGCCCATCAGTAACACGCTTGTCACAAACAAAGTTTTCATGCTGGACGCCTCACTCGTTTGCCCGTGGTGGTGCCACGGGCCGCTGGAGCACACCCTGCCGCGGCTCACCCGGCATCACAGTGAACAAACTTAGAGGACCAGTCCGGTCGCCTCCACACTGCGCACACCGCGCACGTCTTTAGCCAACTCGATAGCCAGAGAGCGCTCCATGGCACTGTCGACCTTGCCGCTCAACGTCACCGCGCCAGCCTTGGTGCTGACAGAAATTTCGCGACCATCAACCCTGTCGGAATAAGCAAACGTGGATTTGATCTTGGTCGTGATCCAGCCGTCTGCCACTTCTTCACCGGCGTTTTTCACCGAGTGCTCCGCATCAGCGACCAGCGAGGGCTTAGCCCCGTCAACCTTCAGTTGATTGTCCACCGCCACCACCCCACGCGAATTTTGCGCCAGACGTCCCGCCAGCTCGCGGCTTTGTGCACTATCGGCAGTGCCGGTCAGCGTGACATGGCCAGACCTGGTCACAACCTTGGTAGTCAAGCCGCTGGTGTATTTGCTCCATGCGAGCTTCGATTTCACCACTGCAGTGATGGTGCTGTCGTCGATGGTTTCGCCGTAGCTGCGTGAGAGCGAGGTGTCCGGCGCAACAAAATCATTGGCCACCTTGATATTGTTTTCGACCTTTTTAACACCCGTAACGCCGAGTGCTATTTCTTCGGCCAGTTCCTTGTTGACGCCTTCTTCGACACTGCCGCTTAAGGTGGCCGTGCCACTGCGCACCGACACCTGCAAGTCGTTGGCGCGCAGATGCGGATTCAAGGCGTAGGTCGTCCAGATCTGGCTTTCTTGACGTGCATCAATGACGTCTTGGGATGCTGACGGGCCGACGGCGGACACTGCGCTGGCGGCAAGCACTAACGCAATACTGGATGCCAAAACGAGCTTTTTGAAAGATGTATTCATGGTGTTACTCCATACTGAAATAAAGGGGGGCTGGCATTCATTGGCCATCGTGGGACTGAATTGGACGAACGGATTGATCAGCCCGGCATAACCGTTTGCGGTTGGTTCATTTGATCGTCATCACCCTTGGCCGCTTCGGCCGGGGGCTCATTCTGACGACGCAAATAGGGCATCCGCGGCTCTGTCACCGTCTCGTCCAACGGCACAGCGCGCTTGTCATCGGAGGGTCGTCGCGGTGCTTGCTGAGTTTGTGGCCGTCGCGAGGAAGGCGTATTCGGAGCGGTTCCCGCTGACGGTGCTGCTCCCGGGGCCTTGGCGTTGTTAGTTGAAACACGTTGTTTGGTCACTGCAATCTCCGTTGTGTGTGAGAAGTGGCGATCTGGCAACCGCCACGGTGCGGGCTAGTGTGCGCCGTGGTACGACGCGCTGCGTGCTAATCTTTCTTTTTTACCGCGTCCTTGAGATCACCGTACGCGCCCTGCGCTTTTCCCGCTGCCTTATCAAAGCGGCCTTCGACTTTCAGCTTATCGTTCCCCACCACCTTGCCGGCGGCCTCTTTGATATTGCCTTTGACTTCTTTGGCGCGACCTTTGACTTGATCTTTATTCACGTTAGTTTCCTCGAGGGTAAAGATGAATTTTCTATCGGCGCCAATAATCGCGGCGTCATCCACGATCGTGCGGCGTGCGGAGTCCAAGGTCGGTGCGACAGAGCACCTAAGCAATAGCAACATGCAACTCTGTTCGGATCTCATACCGGCCTAGCGGCGCTGGGCGGTTGCACGCGTGGAGGTGCAGGACGCGCAAGCCAAGCTGGTTAAAGTAGTCAGTCGTCAGCACGTGGTTGATGCCAACCCAGCGATTACGGCACCAGCATTGGGAGTTCGCTGCTACCGCGTCGCGCGCCCGCCGCCTGGTTAAATCGCGTGCGTTGCGCTTCACTTCTTTCGCTGTAATTAACTTACGACGGGAGTTCCACCCGCAAGCGTGCGTTCATGCTGGGCGCACAAAAAAAGGCCCGACAGAGTCGGGCCCTTTTTGTCAGTCTGGAAGTGGCCTCAGTTGTTGGTCACGACCAGATCCACGCGACGATTCTTGGCCATGTTGGCCGCCGAATCGTTGGCCACCACCGGCCTCGACTCGCCGTAACCAGCAGAGCTCAGACGCGCAGCATCGACGCCCTTGCTGACCAGGTAGTCCATCACCGACCTGGCACGTTTGTCGGATAGCGCCTGGTTGTATGCATCCGCACCACGGCTGTCGGCATGCCCTTCAACGCGTACCGCAACGGCCTGTTGATTCAGCACTTCGACCGCCTGGTCAAGAATAGTGGTCGACTCGGCCTTCAGCTTGGCGCTGTCGGTATCGAAGTTGACACCTTGCAAGGACATCAGCGTGCTACCCACTTCCGGACAACCATCAGCATTGACCTTGACACCAGGCGGAGTACCCGGGCACTTATCGTTCAGGTCGATGACGCCATCACCGTCGGAATCCGTAGGAGCAACTGGCGGCGCGACGTCCGCCACTGGCGGCGGGCTCGATTCAACCGTATTCATCGCCGTCATGAAAGACTGTTTGCACGCTTCAATGTCGGCTGCTTGCAAGTCCTCAGTGGCCTGCTCCAACCAGCAATCAAACGAGCTCTGGGCACGCGCAGCTGCCGCCGGTGCATCGCTGCGCGCGGTCTTGGCCAAGGCGTCCATCAGCCGCCCACGCGCAGTGCT
>JANOXY010000208.1:0-16316 GCA_031418675.1 Pseudomonadota bacterium | reverse complement strand
TCTCGGCATGCGGGGTGGTCCCGTTGTTTTCGACGTCCTCGCCCGTGGTTGTCAGTGGGGGCGCACACCCACCCGTGGCTGGCTCACACAAGTCGCGACGCTGATTGCCACTAACCCCATGCCAGGCACGTCGCAAAACTTGGCTTGGCCCAGGTTGCGGCGGCCCTGGGTAAAAGCGGCCAGTCGCCCAATCCAACACGAGGCAAATGCGGTAGATACCGCGAAGAGGCTGCTAGAGAACCATCATGTTGCCGACCGCGGAACAATTGCGACGTCATAGCCTGACGGGCGGATTTACCTGTCTACTGCTGGCGGCTCTGGTGTGGAGCCAGTTTGCGCTCGATGCTTATTACGCGCGGCGGCTGCAAGCCGATCGCGAACACCTGCGCAGTCAAATTCAAGCTGAAGACTTGCACACCAAACAGACTGAGATCGAACAAAGCTTCAAACTGATCTACGAGTCCCTGCGTACCATCTCCCTTTTTCCGGGGGTGCGTCAGATCACGGGTGGCAATCGTGCCTCTGATGATGAGGATGTCGTGGCGAAGCAACGCTACTCCAGCGCTGCCCAGCAGACCGTGCAGCAGCTCTACAACAATCTCGCCAGCAACGTCTCGGTTTCGGCGATCTATGGGCTAGTCGATGGTTTCGATGCAAGTCGCGGCGAAGTACCGTTTTTCAAGGTTGACTCGTTGATCATTGGCAATACCGATGCCGGCAGCGAAAGTGCAAGCCACGACGCCGACATCCCGGCACAGTCCGAAAAAACGGCATACGCCTACTACCCGCAACAAATCGCATTTTTGAAGCAGCGCCATCCCCAATTCGACTTCAAAGCGCTGGCGCAGATCCCGGCGGCCTTCTCGCCCGCCATACACATTTGGGACACCAGCCAATACAGCTCGCGCAGCAAGGATGAGGCACGCGATGCGTTCGGTATTCTCTATTCGGTACCGTTCTACAGCGATCTTGATGGCCGCTTTCGCGGCATCATTTGTGCCGTGTTGCGCTTGAACGTATTGGAAGCGCGTCTGCTTGGCCTACCTTTTGTGCCCGTGAGCGATGCGGATCACAAACGTGCTGAAGCACTGCGACTGCATCTGCCCACCACACCTGGCGCCTTCGTCTTGTTTAACGACAAGTACAACATCGTTATCGCCGATCGCCGCGCGCCTGATCTCGTCAAGACCGTGCGCGCTGGTATTGCAGATGCCAGCCCCGACGTGTTGAGCGTTCCGCTCGCAGTCGCGGGCGATAGCACATGGCGGCTGGTCTATTGGATTTCGCCGGCCGCCTATCGACAAGCCGAACGGGCGACGGCCGAAGAGGCGCGGTTGGTGGACGCCGCTCTGATCCTCGGCGGCGTGTTACTGCTCGCCTGTTGGGGGCTCTTTGTGGTTTTCCGACATCAGCAACAGACCCATCGGGTTAACGGCCTTGTGAACTTCATCGTTGCGTTTGCAAGCGGGCAGGCGGACCTGACCCAACGCCTGGACGTAACGGCCGTGAAGCCCGAGGTCGCGCCGATTGCACATAACATCAATACCTTCCTGGCACGTCTGCAAAGTGCGCTCGGCCGCGTCACGGATTCATTCGATCACACCCAATTGCTGGCGCGTGTGGTCAGGCATGTGGCCGATAACATTGGCCGTTCGTCGGATACTCAGATGATAGTGACGGAACAATCCAATGCACTGACCGACCAGGCCCGCGCGGCGGTGCATCGTGCCGATGCCCTCATAGTCGAGAGCCGCGTGACCATGCAGGCCAACTCCCAGACTTTCGAACGCATGACCACCGACATGCTGGCGATCGCGGGTCATATCGATAACGTTGTACATGCGGAAGCGAGCATCGCTGACAAAGTCCAGCACCTTGTCCAGCAGAGCACGGCGATCAAGGGTATCTTGAAATTAATCCACGAGATTGCCGAGCAGACCAACCTGCTGGCATTGAACGCCGCGATCGAAGCCGCCCGTGCCGGTG
This sequence comes from Pseudomonadota bacterium, assembly GCA_031418675.1. Classification (GTDB taxonomy): domain Bacteria; phylum Pseudomonadota; class Gammaproteobacteria; genus JADJYF01. The sequence continues at coordinate 14,330 of JANOXY010000208.1, read as the reverse complement.
ACAGCGGACGCGGTTTTGCAGTGGTGGCCAACGAAGTGCGCCTGCTGGCGCAGCGCACCCAGCTCAGTCTGGGCGACATCAACGGGCGTGTGGTGGCGATCGTTGATAGCGTGGCGGCGGTCAACGGCGATATGCAGATGAACACCCGCACCATCCACGATTTATCCCAGCACGCTGAAGGCATCCGCACACAGATCGGCGACTCCCAGCATTCAACCGCCAGCGCCATCGCTGCGGTGCAAAAGTCCGAGCAGGAGATGCAGATCACCCGTGAGCTGCTCGCGGTGCTGGTTGACGGTGTGCATGAAGCCCTGGACGCGGCCGTTGGCAATCGCAAAATGGCCGCCCAACTGGAGACCGTGGCTGAAGATCTCTCCGGCGCGACCAGCGCCCTGTCGGACGATTTGGCGCAGTTCAAGATTTGAACTCGCTTTGCAAGCGCCAGTTCGGGCCGCTGCCAACATGCCGCGACAAGACGCTGGGAACAGGCACGTTGTCGGCTGAGCGGCGAGCGCGAACGACGGGTGAGGTCGGCTCTAGTGCGGCATTCCGCCGCGATCAATCAACGGTCTGGCGCCATTTGATCTCGCGCGCCGTGGCCTCGCCAATCACAACCTCCTTGAGCCTTTGTGCGTCGCGAAAGCTGGCCGCGCTGGTGGCCATGCGGCCAGCCATGATCTCGGCGCGCCGCTGCGGGTATCGCGGTCGTTGTTCAGGATCTGCATAACCCGCTGGGAAAAGTGGTTGGTTGCTAACGGCATCGTACTTGTCGCTTGCGCCAACGGTATGCAGCAGCTCATGGGCGATAACGACGTGGTTCTGCTGCTTCATGGTCTTGCTTGCGAACGCATTCACCACTCCGATTAAACCTTTCTGCAGTCCCAGCGAGTGGGCCAAGCGCGGGCTGCGTTCGGGATCGAAAAACAGCACATACATCTGCACGTTCTGGGGATAGGGGTAGTCGTTATTACGCGCTGCCCAATAGCGCAACTTGAGACTCCAAAGCACGATCGAAAGCCCCGAGCCGCCCGCTGGTGGCCGAGGTGGCAGCGCCTTAATCTCACCGGCAAAAACGACATCGACAGGGTTGCTCAAGCTTAGTCCGTGGCGTTTGGCTTCGCGGGCAAAAAAAGCTTCGATGTCGGCAAAAAAGGCCTCAGTGTCTTCGTGGTCTTTGCTTTTTATCTGATCGATGTAGGCCTGACTGACCGTGCTGCCGTCGCCATTGATCCCGTAGATGACAACCTTGAGTGGTTTGTCCCAATCGGTGCTGCGCGCCTTTGCTAACCAGGCGCCAAGCGCGACATTGAGCAGAATGAATGAGAGCAGGCCTATGCGAAGTATTTTGAACATTCCCGTATCCCGGCAGTGTCGGCATCACGCACCCGCGCCGTCGGTCGGTGTGCAGAGTTCGAGCGTACCATCGGAAGACGTGTATATCGGTGTTTGAGTGTCGGGTGGTTGAGGACGATCGGCGAGGTAGTGCTTTTGCGTGCCGATTCAGGCGAGCGCGATCTGGTTACTAGCGGCCGAACGAGTGACCGACTGGCAGCGCCACTATGCGCGGGTGAATATCCGTCATTTCGAAGTCGATGCAAATACGGTCCCGCTCGGGATGACCGGAGAAGCTTCCAGCTCGCCAGCACTGCCAAAAAAAAGCGCCCCGAAGGGCGCTTTACAGCCGTGTAGCGCTACAAGGGTTAGGCGCGCTTGCCGCGACGGTGCAGTCCCATCCCGACCAGGCCAGCACCCATCAGCAGCAGCGTTGTCGGCTCCGGTACGTTAGTGCCGCGAGTGAGGTACGTGAAGTTGTCCAGGAACACGTAGTCCCCATCAACGAAATTATCGAGGGTGTCGGTCAAGACGATGCGGGCGATATCGGCGCCAGTCGCACCGTAGTAGTCGCCATTATTGCTGCCAAACACAGCGGCGAGCGCGATAGATTCGAGCAATACATTGGCGCTGTTGTAAACATCCATTGTCCAGATATTGTCAGACGCGCCCCACAGAAACGCGAAAGCCGACACCGGGCTCGCCAGCGTGATTTCGAAGGCATCCGGCTCAAGATCAAAGCCAGTCAGCAGGCTGTTGACACCACGGCTGTTGAAAGAACCGTTGAAATCGGATCCGACAGTAAGCGGGGCACCGGTACTCGCGAACGTTACTGCGCCGTCGACGACCGAGGCGAAGTCACCCGTCGGGCCAGCATCAAAGTCGACGACCACACCGCCCGGGAGCACGCTGGTCAGATCACCGGACGCAATCGCACCGGAAATCGGGGTTGCGGATGCCAGGCTCGCGACGCCGCTTAGGACGAGTGCGCTGAGAGTTTTGAGTATGTACTTTTTAGACATGGGGGCTGCTCCTGATTGAAATCAAAATTCGAAGTCGTGCGGTAATCGGAGCAAGATGCAAGCCAAAGTGGATATATTTTTATTTTCATGACCTTAGGTTTTTTGCCGCAACACGGGTTGTAAAAATCCTGGACAGCGTTTAAAGCGATCAGCGCGCCAGTGTCAGTGGCCAAACCTTAATAACTATCGAAAAGAATTGGATTAAACGCGGCGTTCACAATGTGTGACATCCCGTCAGTGATTTTGACACGCCCTACCCGGTTTCAGGATCTCCAATCACATCACCGCCTTTCAGCAAGCGAGCTTGAGCGACTCTGGGGGCAACCTCTACCGCATGCGACACCGAGCGCCCTCGCTTACGCATAACGTGAAGCCATTTCTCGAGTGCCACCCAGTGTAGGCGGTAGCGTGGTGATAGCCGGCAGCTGCAATCTTAATGGCAGCGAGGTTACGAACGGCAGGGTCTGGTGATGGTGCGCCGACTCAGCATCAGCGGAAATTCACGCGCTAAGCACGCAACTGAAATTGCGCATGATCGTAGTCAGTGACGTCGCGTTGATGATGGTGGCCGAGGGTGGAATTGAACCACCGACACAAGGATTTTCAGACCGACAGGGTCAGAGCGGGTTTAGAGTTTTCAAATAGTTATCGGGGCGCCCGTTGCGGGATTTGCCGGACGATGCAGGACTGTGCGGGGTTGAATCACGCAGAAGTTACGCAAGGCGTTTGCACTATGCGCTGAAGTATTCGAAGCCTTCTGTGGCGAGTCGTTCGCGACAGACGTCCTAGCTACGGCGCCAGTAACGTATCTAAGCGCTTCGCGATCTCGCGTGCCACACGCAACATTGCCGCGACGAGTTGTTCATCGATATCGGTCGCACCTTCGTATTCAGCTAGATTTCTTTTGCGATGTGCCTGGTCCAGCACCCGCCATTGTTCTGGCGGCAGATCGAGCGTGTGCGGCAAACACTGGAACACCGCGTAGCGTGATTCGGACCGATAACCCCAGAAGCGCAAAGCAGCCAGTGAGAGGGCATGGGCTGCATTGTAGGTAAGGTCGAAACGGCTCTCCAAGCTCAGGCTCGCGAGACTGGCATCGTCCAGGCGGCGTTTGCCTGAGCGCACCAGCCCGAGCAATTCCGATTCCGCCGGCGGCTCGGCTTTAAGTTGTTTGGCTCGAACCAGATTATCGAGCTGAGGGTGGCTCATCGACATTCCCTATCAAGGCCAGATGATCACCTGTGAGCACCCGAGTGACGAATGCGTTGCGGGCAGCTTTTCTTTCGGCGAACTCCTGCGGCGTGTACAAGGTCGGGTTGATTTTGCGCCCCAGCGTTGGTTCGACCGGCGCGAGCGCCGCGTAAAGGCTTTCCAAGGTCAGGTCGTCCGCGACGACCAGTAGATCGATATCGCTGGCGGCAGTGTCGCTACCCTTGGCGACTGAACCATAAACCAACGCAAGGCTTATCTGTTTCGCCAAGGGCTCAAGTGCGTGACGGAGTGGGTCGACCATTGCGACGGTTTTGATCACCAGGCTTCGAAGTTCTTCAAACACTGGCGAAGTAGGGCTCGCCTGGTAATGTTTTTGTTTGCCGATTCTGGTAACGGTGACCAGGCCGCTGTCGCCGAGCCGTTTGAGTTCGCGTTGCACAGCGCCGGAACCGGAGCCGGCGAGCTGAATCAGCTCGCTGGCGAAAAAGCTCCGGGAGGGTTGGCCGAATAGCAAAGCCAGGACGCGCTGCTGGGTGCTGGTGAAAAGGACGTCGGCAAGGCTGGCCCTTGCGCCCTGCTTCTTGGGCGCAGCGGCCCGACGCGCGGGGCGTAAATTGCCTGTTGGAGCTAAGTTACCCATTTCGGGCATCGTAATGCCCAATCTGGGTTTTTTCAATCGAAGGTAGTGGCGAGAATTTTGAGGGACCGGACAGTGAGGCCATATCGAGAAGCCGTCCTCCCTAACTCCGAGCTCGGAATATCACGTCGACATCAGTAAGTGTCGAACCCTCGGTCCATGGCAACCGTAGGATGGTTTCTGTAACTCGACTCATGCGGGCGGTTCCGATTGCATTGCTCGCCTCGCTTCGAGAGTTCCCAGATCCGCGTTCCAACTAAGGTAAAAAATCACGAACCGGAGCCCACTCCAACATCGATAAATATCTGAATCGTTAGTAAGCGGTCCCAGAATCTGAATGGTGAGCTACGGTCGATCTGGCTTTAAGAATTGCGCAATCCATAGACATTTAATTGCATTTGCAGTGACTGAGACCAACCATGAACGAGGCGGCTTATCGCACGACTTCAATCTCATCGGGTTCAAACCAACCCTGCCGAATCATGGCATCACGCGCGAATGACGGATCCGCAGTGTAGTAGACCACCGCGAGGCTCTCCTCTGCGCGACTGCAGGTCACGTAGAAAAGCCGGCGAGTCCTGTCGATCGTGGTTTCCTTACCGGCCGCCTCATTCTTGAGGTCCGTGTGGCTCTTTTCCTCAGCCCCGAAGAGCTTGTCATAAGCGAACATGAACCCGCGCGCTTCCTCGTCACTGACAATGACCATCACGCGCGGGAACTCTAGGCCCTTGACCCCTTGATGCGTATCAAACTGCGAGACGCCTCGGACATAACGGTCATATTTTTCGAGCTGGTCGAAAGGTGCGTCGAGTGCTTGGCGCCAACCGCCAAGTTCGCTCCTCAGATCAACCTCTTGTTCCTCGTCGGCTTCGCCTTGAAGTGCAACTTCGTCGGCGGTAGCAAACGGCGCCAGCACATCGGGGATCGCGAAGAGACAAGTGTCGGCAACATAGCGCAGTACGGCTCGCGCGCTCGGCTTCTCGGTCGCCGACACCAGCGCGAGGAGGCCGTCGCAGGCCGCCTTACACTTTCCGAGAATCTCGGCCTGCATATCGCAGGCCGCCTCAAGCGCCTTACGTTCGAGCAGCGGCGAGGTGCGGCGCACGACTGTCGCGGCAGCAAATCGATCCGATGCGCGTAGCGCGATCACCAGCGGCAGGATCTCGCGCGTAAATAGTCCGACGCCTGCGCCAGTCCCCTCAAGAAAGCTGGTCCGGATCCGCTCGACCCCATAAAGCGGCTCGAAAAACGCTTCGAAGCCAAAGCGCCGGGCCGACATTAGATGTTCTAAGGCAAGCATTTTAATTGCCTCGGAGGCTGCGACCCAGTTCTGGTCGCCCGTGATCGCGCCCATTCTCGAAGCGACCCTGGCCTCGGCCGCAGTCTTGTTGGCCGTCGCCTGCGGCACCACAAAAAGCCGAACTATGCCGACGGGGGCATCGCTACGCGGTTGCTGTTCCTCGCCATCCTCATCGCGACGGATCTTATTGATGAGCGTAATGACCCTTGTCGGGCAGCGATGGTTCATCCGTTTACGCGGCTTCGCCCAGACATCGGGGATCGCCTCGGCGAGGTGATCCTTCCCGTCGGCGTAGATGCGCTGCATCGTATCGCCGAAGAGGCCTAGGCAGAAGGCATCGCGGTACTCCGCCTCCACGTCGAGCAACGCATCCATGAGCTTGCGGCTCGTGTCCTGACTTTCGTCGATGAGAAGGATCGGAAAGCGTGTAACCTGAAGGCGCCGAAGACCGGGCTTCAAGCCCAGGAAATCGGCTGTCATCGCGATGACCTCGGCATGATTAAGGGCGTCGCGGGTGCGGTTGTCGCCGGTCGGGCTGTATACAAAATGCGTGATCGCATCGAGGCTCGCATGGCGGCGCAGCTTGCTCTCGATCGAACGCGCGCGGTCCGCCGCAGCCTTGCTGCCCGGTCGGCCCTTGGCCTGCGCTTCCTTCAGTTCGGCGATATCCTCTAGAAGCCGCCCAGCGAGCCATTGCCGGATATCCGTATCATAGCCGGCGATCAGCGACCATGCGAACGCATGGATCGTCGACACCTCGACGCGCGGGTCGAATTCGAGCCTTTGTTTGATCTCGTCGCAGGCGGCATTGGTGTAGGTGATAACGCCGATTCTCTTTCCGGTCAGCGATAGTCGCCACCCTTGCTCCCGGCAAACTATCCGAATCGCCTCCACAAGTGACCGTGTCTTGCCTGATCCCGCCCCCGCATAGAGGAAAAAACTTCTCGGCTTCTCAAGGTCGAGGCAAGCAAGGATCGTCTCGTCGGCCTCGGCGTCGAATTGGTCGTCGGCGACGCTCATTCTTCGGTTTGTCCGGTCAGGGCCAGAATCTCGACCTGCTTTTTCTTCAGTTGGGCGAGCAGCCATTCAAGCCCTTCGGCGATATAGCGAGGCACGACGATATCGTCAAAATTTTCAACCTCGATGACGTCTAGCGCGAACTCAGCCTTCTTGCCGCTCTTGAGAGCACGGTACATGCTTTCGCCGATCGCGGCCACACCGCCACCGGCCGTAATCGCGTCGCGAAATTTGCGTACCAAACCAGTTCCATTCAGCGCTGCGAAGAAAGAAAGATTCTCGAAGGCCAGCGCGTCCTCGAATGTATAGGGATAGGCAGTCTCAGGCTCTGCGGCTCCTGGCGGAGTTACTGCCAGCGGCATCTGATAAGCGACGCGCACCGCGAACAGCTGATCGTTATCCTCGCGCAATGTCCTGGCCGCGGCATTGGCGTCCATCAGCGCATCGACGTTCTCGAGCCCCGGCACCCAGGATTTAAGCGTCGCATTGTTAGTCTTCTGGTCAGCACCCTTAGCCGGTTGCACAGACGTGCCCCCAGTCTGGTTGAGCGTGTCCAGGTCGGTGATGATCAATGTCAGCAGCCCGAGATGGTCGATCAGCGGCCTGAGGCGGTGCGCATGGCTGCCGCCGATTTCGAGCAGCGTGATGTAGCACTGGTTCAGTTCGTCGTAGTGCGCTCGGATGAAGTTCGGGACGAGCATGCGTTCGGCTGGCCCTTCGACCAGAATGGCAGCATCGGCGAAGAATAGATCGGCATGCTGTGCGCGCAGATAGCGTGTGACGAATCGCTCAGTCTCACCGGCAGGTCCGAACACCTCGGACAGATTGATGACCGTAGAGACCGGCACGTTGGCCGCCATGCCGGCCGGCAGGCGACGGAAATAGCGGAGGGACGAAAAGGAGGTCTCATGCGTGACATGGCTAGAGTGAGTGCTGACCACGAGTTGGGTGCGCAGCGTATTACTCTCGCCCAAGTGCTCGTGGGCGCGCAGTACAGCATAGGCCTTCTTGATGAAGACCTGCTGCACCTGCGCGTGCAGATGGGCCTCGGGTTCCTCGACGAGGACTAGATGGAGCGGCTCGGTGCTGGTGAGCGTCGCGCCCTTGGACGCCTTGCCGACGCGCATCCATGCATCTCGAAAACTCATCAGTCGGAAGATCATCGAGATCAAATTCTGATAACCGAGCCCATTATTGGCCTCGGGCAATCGGAGGACGGGCACGGCTGCGCTATCGTCCGCGATCACATCGATCTCGAAACTGATGGCCGCGCTGTGGTTGAGGCCGTCAATCGCCTTCAGTCGTGTCGACACGCGCGGGCGGGGATCGGTCACCCCGGGATAGCCCATCCCTTCGACCTCGGTGAAAGCAGCCTTAAAGCTCTCCGTCAGCCGCTTGTCGAATGCGTCTTGCGCAGCCTCGATCGCTTGTAGTGCTCCCAGATCTTTCGGATCGGGCCCCTTGGTCGGGTCAAGATGTTTAGCATAATAACTTCTCAGTTGGTCCGACAGGCGATTGCCCGCCGTAGTTGTTAGTGCGTCGTCATCGTCCTGGCCCGATTGCTCCTCACCGAATCCGCGCTGCGCTGGGATATCATGCACGCGGATCAAGCCTCTTAGGGGATCACCCTCTATAGGCCGCGATGCGGCTGGGAGCTCCTGCGACCGCGCCTGCGACTTGGCAGGCGGGACTAGATTGGCAGGGTCCAGCGAGTAGGCCCGGATAATAAAGTGCGTCGAAAGCCGCTTGCTCAGGAAGTCGACGAGGCTCTCCGGCCATAGCGTCAGCTTGGGCGGACCCGGCGGCGGATTGGCACCAGGATTTTCCGCCGCCGTGGCAGCGATAGCCGCCGCCTTCATTGCTGTGGCGTCGGTCACCGCACCCATAAAGTCCTTATAGAGTAGATCTAGGTCCTTCGGTTCGTAGCGCAACCGGACGCCGAGTCTGCCGCCTTCCCAATCGAGCGTCGGAATTAGATCGCGGACATGATGCATCTCGCCGGTCTCAACATGCAGCCACAGGTCGAGTGCGGGTAGCGCGGTGATCCAGGGATCGATGACCAGAGCAACGACTTCTTCGGCGTTGCGCGCCGCGATCCAGCTATTACCGAGCGCGATGATCGTTGGCCAGTGACACAACGTGAAGTCGTTCAACTCGAAGGGGCAGCGACGCGGTGATAGGAAGCGGCGAAGTGCGAGCATAGCCGATGTCTTGCGGCTGTTGTTCGCGCCGACAAACAGCGTAGTCGTAGTTGAGAGATCGACGCGGGTCGACAGAAGCTTTCTAAAGTTTGCGATTTCGACAAACTCGATATGCACCCGACACCTCTCCAAAGTTAGGAAGCCACTGAACTAGGTTCGTCGCCGATACTATTCTGCTGCCGTCTGCCATCAATTCGACGCGCGGTCAAAATTTTAGCAATCTGGCGCTTGTAGCTATACTCCAGTCACTTGTGTGTCCTGTCATATATCCCGCTGATTTCTTCTCGAAATTGCGTCGTAACCCTGCCAATCCCGATAGCTTCTGCTACAGCACGTGAAAGGTCATCATGGCCGGCGGTGGCAATGTGTTTCACCAACCAGACCTTTTCCGGATACGGCACTTCGCGCCATTCCCTACGCTCACCTTGGAGAAAAAGTCCTCGAAATTGTAGCTCGTCAGCAGGCTGCATCGATTCTGGCCAAAAAACCTTATGGCCATCGGGAGTCGCGGTATGGGGTCTGATCCGATTGCAGGCGGACCAAACGGTGCTGGAGATCTGGTGCCCAGTTCGCTTGAATCCATGAGCCCGAGCAATTCGGTCGCTTAATCGCTTGAAGGTGATAGGGCCCTCAGAGTCAATAATTGTTGCAGCAATAGTTCTGATGCGCGAGCGATATGTTGGTTCATGAAAGCTGTCCGCGTCGAACGATACCGGCGGTGACGCGTCAGTCTGTTCAGCTTCGAGTGCCTCGTTGTCTTCGGTCAGCGCCGTTCTCGTGGGGGTTGGCGTTAATGAAGCAACGCGTAGCCCATCCATTCCCGCGCTGAACTCGGTCATCGTGAGTCTCTTCACTACGGCGGTCGTCGGTGCGGCGCCGCCCGTCGCCGAGGTTATCTTTCGTTCCTTCGGTTCGGAGTCATCGTTCGGAACATAGAGGCTTTCCGAATCAGTCGCCGGATTAGGTGCCGCAGTTGATTCCGTAGAGATTGCGTCCTCTTGGGTGTTGATTTCGGTTTCAATCGCGGCTCTGTCGCCGTCGAGTAGTAGTCGCAGGCCTTCGTCTAGCTTTCGTACGGCAGCATCGGGCTCGAGAAAATAAGCAGTTGACCAAACACGGAGCAGACGCCATCCAAGGTTCTCTAAAACGATGTGCCGCACCCTATCGCGGTCTCTCGCTGAGGGCGAGCTATGGTAGGTAGCTCCGTCACATTCAATTCCGGCGAGGAACTTCCCTGGCGCATCCGGGTGAACAATTCCCAGATCAATACGAAATTTCGAAACACCGATTTGTGTGCGGACAGTCCAACCGAATTGCCGAAGTCGCTCGGCCACCGCCATCTCGAAGTCGCTGTCGTAGCCAGTAGACCCACCCATTGACTGGAGAGCCTCACCGAGGGCGATCGGGCCGCGGGCAGCGTAATCAATATAGTTCTTTAAATCCTTTACGGCCTCGGACGAAGTCCGCGTCAGATCTACCATGGACGCATCGAAGCTCGCGAATACAACCACCTCGGTCGTCGCTCGTGTAATGGCCACATTGAGGCGCCGCTCGCCGCCTTGTCTATTGAGCGGTCCAAAGTTCATCGACATAGTTTTGGCACCCGGCTCAGTGGGGCCGTATCCGACAGAAAGCAGAATAACGTCACGCTCGTCTCCCTGGACGGTCTCCAGGTTCTTTACAAAGACCGGGCACTCCGCACTCTGGCCAAAGTAACGCTCCAGCTCGGGGTCGGACCGCCGCTCCTGGTCCAAGAGATCCTCAACAAGCCGTTGCTGCTCGGAATTGAGAGTGACGACGCCGATGGATAGCCCGTTCAGAAGAGGGTCGCTCAGCCGCCTGACGACCTCGGCTACTACGGCTTTCGCCTCGATCTCGTTGGTCCGACTCTTGCCCTTGGCGTAGACACCAGGCACTCGGCGAAAGGTCACGGCGCTGTCGCGGGTCTCCGCAGACGGGTAGGTCACTAGTGACCCGTGGTAATAGGCATGATTTGAGAAACAAATTAGGCTTTCGTGGCGACTACGGTAGTGACCGGTCAGACGATGAGGCGGGACTCGCGCCGCCAGGGCTTCGTCGAGAATGCTTTCCAGATCGCGCGCTTCTTCGTTCTCTTCCTCGTCGGCGCCCCGTTCGAAAAAACGGGTTGGCGGCATTTGTTTCGGATCGCCTACGACAATGCAGCGCTTTCCTCGGGCAATCGCGCCGATGGCATCAGGTACCGTTATCTGGCTCGCTTCGTCGAAGACGACCAAGTCGAAAGGCTGAATCTCAGCAGGAAGAAACTGAGCCACCGACAATGGACTCATTAAGAGGCAGGGCGTGAGCGTTGTAAGGGCCTCGCCCATTTCGGCGACGAGTTGGCGGACGGGCTTGATGCGAGCTTTCTTCTGAAGCTCGCGGGATAACACCCCATAGCCAGGGTCAGCCTCCTTGGAGTCACGGATGGGGACTGAACCAGATAGCTTCGCCCTGATGTACGTCGCCGTCAGCGCGGCATGCTCTTTGTCGAGCGTGCGAAAGGTCTGGATTAAATCGTCGTGGAGAATGGCGGAAAAGGTTCTGAGTTCCGGTCTCGCGTCAATCAGGATAGGAGCCAGCCATATCGCGTAGGCACTACGAAATGCTTCGACCGTCTCGTCGTGACGAACGGTACCTTCTTCGAGTGCATCTACCAGGGTGCCGAGCCCTGCTTCCCGGGCATCCCTACTCGCGCCAACCCAGGCACACCAGAGGTTGAGGCGACGCTCTCTGGCGATTACCCCCGTAGCGGTCTGCGCGATCATGCCCAGAGTAGCGTCGTCGATATCGGCCGATGACGACCCGCCGGAAATCGTACGGAAGTTCGCAAACTGATTTTCGAAAGACTCGTAGGCTTTACGCAATGCCTCTGCCGCAACGGCGGTTGGCATGCCCGCATCCAGGCTGTCACGGCCGTCAGTGAGAACGCGAGTAAGTATCTCGTGGGTATCTACAAGCTTGCGACCAAAATTCGCAATAGTGTTTGAGGTATGGCGTAGCCGACGCCCGGCCAGCAAGGCTCGTGTGGCGAGGTCAACATCCGTTTCCAGCCCCTTCCATGGGGAGCTTTCAGGAAGGTGCGTTGAAAACGTTACGATGGCCTGTCGTTGCTCGGCGAGCGGCAAAAGTATTTCGAGGTCGGCTTCTGGCTTTGGGGCTAAGCCCGTCCCGATTTTGAGGGCGGTCCAAATAGCCTTCCGCAACTTGCGCCGAGCCAATGGCTTCATGGGCCAAGCTTTGGCGTCCACGACGGCGCGTTCGGCCAACCAACCCTGAATTTGAGGGGCGCTTAGAGCATCAAGCGGATAACTGGTTGGGAGCGCAGCCACACGGGCGTGATAGTCGGTGAGTTCAGCCAGTGCCTTTTCGAGCGTGCTGATTACATCGCGCCCGTCGGGGCCAAAAGCAAACCGAAGATTCAGGTTTGCGCATTCAGGCACGATTGCCGCGAGTTCAACGAAAGATTTGGTTTCGGCTAAATCATCCCCGGCGTCAGTGAGCCCGATCTGTCTGCTGAACGCTTGTCTGCGACGTATGAGTGCCTCTAGCCCATCCCGAAGCCCGGCTGCGGCTTGGGTAATGTCGGCAGCCCAGCCGTACGACCACTCCGAATGGGCAATGGCCTTGAATGTCTTGAGATCGTCAGAGTCCAACTGGCTGAACTGCATGCCAAGACGCTTCGCGAGTGCTTCTAGAGCAGCCAGTGCTTTGCGATCCGGCGCTCTCCCTTGCCCGGACTCGTCTCGGTGCCAGTCCAGACGTAGTCGATGTGCGTCTCCATACCGGAGACTTCTTCCGATCGCGTCGCGGGGGCTAAGCCCTCCGGGACCCGGTGCGTGCAGCGCGCCAACCAATCCATTTAGCTTGGTACGCACCTCGCCAAGTTCCGTCGCCTTTTTCGTCCATTCGTCCGGTGAATGGGTTGCGCGCTTTTCCCAGGCAGCAGAGAGCTGATCGAGTACAGCGCGCTTGCTCGCCTTGGATGAGTGGAGTTCAAGGCAAAAATCTCCAAGGCCGCAAGAGCGAAGACGTCGATATACGACCTCAAGTGCCGCCATCTTTTCAGAGACGAAAAGTACACGGCGGCCCAAGCCGATGTTGTGCGCAATGATGTTGCTAATGGTTTCCGACTTGCCGGTTCCCGGCGGGCCTTCGAGGACGAAGTCCCCTTGCTTACCCGACGCATGAATCGCAACGATCTGGGAGCTGTCTGCATTGAGCGGCGCCATGAGTTCTGAGGGATCGATCGCCGAATCGACCTCCCGTGGGTCCAAGAAGCTCGCGCCGCATTTATATGAGTCTCGCGGGGTGTCGATCACGTGGCGCACAAAGGGGCTCGATTTGAGTGTGTCGGTCCTGTCTGTGAGGTCCTTCCACATCAAGTATTTGGCAAACGAGAACGTACTTAGGACGACGTCTTCAACCACTTCGAAACCGGGGACATCCCGTATACGTGCGCGGACGGTGTCCCATACCTGTTTGACGTTGATGCCATGGTCGTCCTGCGGCAGTGCTTCCGCAAACGCGGACAAATCGATACCAAAATCCTGACGCACCATTTGAAGTAGCGTGTAATTGAAGACCGGATCGTCTTCATGGTTCGTTAGGTTGGGCTTTGACGCTGCGCTGCTTCGAATCAGCTTTACAGGTAGCAGGATGAGCGGGGCACGATAGCTGTGCTTCGTGTCGCCTGGCGCGGACCACCGCAGCATTCCCAATGCCAGAAACAACGTATTGGAACCACCCTCCTCAAAATCGGCTTTGGCCTTTCGATATAGCTCAATGGCCCCTTTCTCCAGCGCCTTCTGCTCTATATTGGCAACTACCTCGTTACGCTCCAAAGCTTCAAGGGCAAACTTTGTCGCGAAATCATCGCCTGTGCGCAGGTGATAGAGCGTGGCATCCGGCTCCCCATTGGTGTTCTTGCGAACTGGCGGGGTTATTAGGCTGATGCGTTTGCCGTCTGCCAGCTTGTCTTCTAAAAGTGCAGGGTCGGGACAAAAAATCGAGATGGCGCTTTCGGACGGGCGGAGGTTGAGCAACCTGTTGCGTTTGGAGAGGTCGAGGAGGCTCCGCTTCCAGCGGTCCAGTCTTTCCGCCGGTGTCTGTGACTCTTCGTTGACGGGGACATCTACATCGAACGGAGGGAGATCTGGAGCTTCATCAATCGGCGGCGCACTGCGACTGGTGTCAGCAACGGCGCCGTTGCCTTGGCCTGGCGAAACGATACTGGATAGCGGCTGGATGTCTCGACCCCGCGCCTGGCGAATATCTATCGCGTAAATGAATTCCTTTTCGTGTTCCTCGTCGACTTGTCGCTTTCCCTCCGCCAGCGCTCGAGAAAAGGGCATCGCGTGGCCACCTGTTGCCATTGTGGTTTCGAAGAGAATCAGATCGTCCTGGGCGATTGCCTTGCGAATCTCCATGGGGTCGTCGACGGTGAGCGACGGTAAGGATTGGGGCTGCAACCATGCGCCAGCCAGGGCATGAGAACCGGTAAATACGATGAGTGGATAGAGACCGACTTGTTCTATCGCCGCAGCGAAGAAGAGCGCCGTGTCGAGGCATGTAGCCAGTCCTTGCTCTTC